>JADFIJ010000177.1 GCA_022566775.1 Pseudomonadota bacterium
TACGGAAGTCGTTTATCCGAGAGCAAAATGTGTTTATTTGAGTGGCGAGTGCTCCTAAACCGGGTGGAAGTGGTCGGATTTGAGCTGCTTACAGTCAGGTTTCAGGCGTTGTTTACTTGTAGGAGTCGGCTCTGACGGAGAGAGGGGCCTTACTCAAGATTAATGCCTGGGGTAGCACTATGGTAGCACCAGATAAAATAAGAAAGGCCAACATCTCTGTAAGCCTTTGATTTTATTGGTAGCTATGGGTGGACTTGAACCACCGACCCCAGCATTATGAATGCTGTGCTCTAACCAGCTGAGCTACATAGCCATTATTCTGTTACGGCTGCCTATTCTACGGTATCTGTAAGATCAAGATCTGCAGCAGCCTGGAAACCCTCACTACGACTAACAAAAACAAAAAATCCAGTGAGAAAACCTTCCGTTTTCCAGAAGGATGCGAATTCTGTACATTCGGTCATTTGTTGTCAAGTACTGATGGTGCTCAGACGTTGAATCTGAAGTGAATTACATCGCCGTCCTGGACGATGTAATCCTTGCCTTCCAGGCGCCATTTGCCGGCTTCCTTGGCGCCATTTTCACCGTCAAACTCGATAAAATCGCCGTATGACACGACTTCGGCGCGGATGAAGCCCTTTTCGAAATCGGTGTGAATCACGCCTGCTGCCTGGGGCGCGGTGGCGCCGATTTTTACGGTCCAGGCCCGGACTTCTTTGACCCCGGCGGTGAAATAGGTCTGCAGCTTTAATAAGTCGTAGCCGGCGCGGATGACCCGATCCAGGCCGGGCGCTTCCATGCCCAGGTCCTGCAGGAATTCCAGTTTCTCGTCTTCCTCCAGCTCGGCGATTTCGGCTTCCAGTTTGTTGCAGATGGCGACGACGACGGCGTCTTCGGATGCGGCGATAGACCTGACGGTATCGAGATGGGGGTTGTTGTCGAAACCCTCTTCGTCCACGTTGGCGATATACATTACCGGTTTTACGGTTAACAGGTGCAGGGAGTACAGATCCGCCTGTTCTTCCTCGGCCAGGTTCAGGGTGCGAATCGGCCGGGCCTCATCCAGGTGCGCCTTTACCTTTTCCAGCAATAGGCTCTGGCGCTGAGCATCCTTGTCACCACTCTTGGCGATGCGGGAAACCTTGTTCAGCCACTTTTCAACGCTCTCAAGATCGGCCAAGGCCAGCTCCGTGTTGATGGTTTCGATATCGGAAACAGGATCGATGGTGTCCGACACGTGGACCACGTTGCTGTCTTCGAAACAACGAACCACATGGGTTATGGCATCGGTTTCCCGGATATTGGCGAGAAATTTGTTACCCAGGCCCTCGCCCTTGGAGGCGCCGGCGACCAGTCCCGCGATGTCGGTGAATTCGACCGTGGTTGCAATGACCTTCTCCGGCTGGACGATCGCGGCCAGCCGGTCCAGGCGCTCATCGGGGATGGGCACGACGCCGGAATTTGGCTCGATGGTGCAGAAGGGAAAATTCTCGGCGGCGATGCCGGCCTTGGTGAGGGCATTGAATAACGTGGATTTACCGACGTTGGGTAATCCTACAATTCCACATTTTACGGCCATTTTGGGTTTTTCTCTTGCAATGAAATTTTTTTCGACCCCTAAGAGTCTGTGTGTAGAGAGTGCATGGCTTCTTCCCACTCGCCGTTGACGGCTTTTGGCAGGACTCGAATTGCATCTTCGATGTTGCTCATGATGACATCGGCTTCGGAGCGAGAGGGGTCACCCAGCACATAATTCGACACCATGGATTTGTGGCCGGGGTGTCCGACGCCAATCCTCAGGCGATAAAATTCTCTGCTGCCACCGAGCGCGTTGATGATGTCCCGCAAGCCATTATGACCGCCGTGACCACCGTCTTTCTTGAAGCGGGTGACGCCGACTTCGAAATCGATTTCGTCGTAGGCCACCAGCATGTGTTCGGGTTCTATCTTGAAAAACCTGCACACGGCGGCCACGGATTTACCGCTGTGGTTCATGAAAGTAGTGGGGAACAGTAGCTTGACATCATGGCCGGCAATGGCGATGGTCGCAAATTCACCAAAGAACTTGCTCTCGCCACGCAGGCTGCCAGCGTACGCCTTGCACAGGTGGTGCAGGAAGATGACCCCGGCGTTATGCCGATTGGAATCATGTTGTGGGCCCGGGTTACCGAGGCCCACAATCAATTTCAAGGGATGACCAGACATAGAAAATCCGGGGTTCTATTAGTCTTTGCTGTCTCCGGAAGCATCGTCTCCGCCTTCGCTGCTGTCGTCATCGCCAGCTGCTTCAGCTTCTTCGCCCTCTTCACCCTCTACCTCTTCATCTTCCTCGGCGATACCTTTAGGTGCCTGCACGATGGCGATAGATAGATCGATGCTGTCCTCACCGTGGGACAAGGCCACACTGGTAATACCTTCTGGCAGGGTAATTTCAGACAGGTGAACCGATTCGCCAAGATCGATCTCCAGCATATCCACTTCGATATACTCTGGCAGGTCTTTTGGCAGACAGGATACTTCAATTTCGTTCATCGTCCTGATGATATTACCGCCACCGAGCCTGACGCCCACGCAGGTCTCTTCGTTGAGGAAGTGAATAGGTACTTTCACGATGATGGTATGAGTGGCGCTGACTCGCAGGAAGTCCGCATGTAAAATGATGGGCCTGGCGGGATGGCGCTGCAGGGCCTTGATGACGGCCTTCTCCTTCTTGTTGCCTATCTTCAAGGTGATGATATGGGCAAAGAAAGCTTCATTTTCAGTGGCCCTGGCGATGTCCTTGTGGGCAATCGTCAAGGCGATAGGATCTTTATCGCCGCCATAGAGAATGGCGGGTATATTATCGTCCAGACGACGCAGGCGGCGGCTCGCACCTTTCCCCAAGTCAGTCCGGACTGAGCAATTCAATTCAAATTCTTCAGTAGACATAAGTCTCTCCCAAGAAATACTGTGATTAGCCTGCGACCGGCATAAGCACAGAGTTAAAAAAGGCTAAAAGAAGGGCCGAAAGTTTGTTTCGACCCCTTTTTGACCGACTATCCCCGTGATGTTCTATGTGTTATCAAACATCGCGCTAATGGATTCTTCATTACTCACCCGACGAATCGATTCGGCCAATAACTTGGCCATCGACAGTTGCCGAATGCGCGAGCAGTTTTTCGCTGCTTCGGTTAATGGAATCGTATCCGTCACTACCAGTGTGTCCAGAGCAGATTCGTTTATATTTTCGATAGCCTGACCGGATAAAACCGGATGGGTACAATAGGCCACAACCTGCTTGGCGCCATCTCTTTTAAGGGCATCTGCGGCCTTGCACAAGGTGCCGGCGGTATCAACCATGTCGTCGACGATCAGACAGCAACGACCCTTAACATCACCGATGATATGCATGACCTGCGCTTCGTTCGCCGACGGTCGCCGTTTATCGATGATGGCGAGCTCGACGTTAAGTTGTTTCGCCACCGCTCGCGCTCTCACCACACCACCGACATCCGGTGATACGACGATCAGGTCTTCATAACGCTGGCGTTCAATATCGTCAGTCAGCACCGGCGAGCCATAGACGTTGTCTACCGGAATACTGAAGAAGCCCTGTATCTGTTCGGCGTGTAAATCCACGGTCAATACGCGATTGACACCGACGGCACTTATCATGTCGGCCACTACCTTGGCGCTGATGGCAACCCGCGCCGATCGTACTCGTCGGTCCTGTCTGGCGTAGCCGAAATACGGGATAACCGCAGTGATTCGATTCGCCGAGGCGCGGTGCAAGGCATCAGCCATCAACACCAGTTCCATGATGCTGTCGTTGGTTGGGGCACAGGTGGGCTGAATAATGAAGACGTCCTTGCCGCGGACATTTTCGTTCAGCACGACGGATATTTCACCATCGCTAAATTTACCGATTTTGGCGTCCCCCAGGGGAACGCCAATATGTTTGGCAATCTGATCCGCCAATACCGGATTCGCATTACCCGTAAAGACCATTAAGTTATTGGCCACGCTGGTTTCCTATGTGCTAGTGGTGACTTGCAATGTCTGTAAAAAATCTGGCTGGGGTGGCTGGATTCGAACCAACGCATGCAAGGATCAAAACCTTGTGCCTTACCACTTGGCTACACCCCAAATATTCCATTCCGGCTACCGGAGCACTGCAATGACATCGGTGTTGCGCCGCCGAGTCATGCTCCTCACCGTTTCCTTCCCCGAGCACCCGTATTTTATGCCCCAGGAATTTTGTGTTCCAGCGAATTAATCCCTTTTGCTACGAATCCGCTGAGATGAGCCGGCAACTTCTCTAATATCCTGTCGGCGGCCTCTTGGTCAGGAAAGTTGGCAAAGACACTGGAACCGGTTCCCGTCATCCTGGCGTCGGTGAATTGGGCCAGCCAATTCAGGGCTGCATCGACCTCTGGATAGAGCATTCGAGTGACTGATTCGCAGTCATTTCGGGCTCTGCCTCCCAGAAAGTCGGCAATTGTGATGGCTGGAGAGTTCCGTGTCAATTGTTCGTGACAAAAAATCTTGGCGGTGGAAACCGCACATTCTGGCGTGATCACCAGATACCAGGAAGTGGCCAATTTTGTGGGCTGTAGGCGCTCGCCGATTCCTTCCGCCCAGGCGCTGTGACCGCGAATAAAGACGGGTACGTCGGCGCCCAATTTAACCCCGATCTCGCAAAGCTGTGCCACGCTGAGTTTTAGCTGCCAGATTGAATTCAGTGCCAGCAGCGTCATCGCCGCATTGGAGCTGCCACCCCCCAGGCCGGCCCCCAGGGGAATGCGTTTGCGAATGCTAATACTGGCGCCCGGATTTCGCGGGTTCAGCGCCTTGAGCTGGTTTGCCGCCTGCAGGATCAGGTTGTCATCGAGGGGTATGGCGATATGCCCTGCTGCGGACTCACTGTGCAGCGCTAGCACGCCCGGTTCGGCGAGGGCAAATTCCATGCTGTCGCCGTAGTCCAGTAGCTGGAACAGGGTTTGCAGTTCGTGGTAGCCATTGGCACGACGCCCGGTGATATGCAGGAACAGGTTGAGCTTGGCAGGCGCCAACAGTTGCAGCGGGGCAGGGGCCATCAGTTGATCGGCTTGCTCGTCGAATTGTTGACCGCAGTATCCAGATCCCAGTTCAGGCCAATAAATCGCAGTCTGATATCGTTCTGCGATCGGGTCAGTTCCACCCGCCTGGGCAGGGAAATGGCGCCATATTGCCTGGGGTCGGTATAACTTACACTCCAGCCGAACTGGCTAAGATGGGTGAGCTGGTTCAACTCGTTAAAAGTCAGATCCGCCGGCGTGTTGGGTGCCGGTATGCCCTTTATCCAGTACTCCAGGAAAGACACCGGTAATTCATAGCCTAGTTGTTGCAGGATCAGGTCTTCGGGACTGGCGGCGGTGAAAACGTCGCCATTCTGCTGCATGGTTACGTGCCCAGGGCGGCCTACGATGAGGGTATTGCCCGCATTAAATGTGCCCCACAGACGAATCTGATATTCCAGCTTCTGTTGCGCCCAGCGAATTCTGGGGGTGTGGGATTCATTGTCATAGCGGATATTAACGCGGCCGCTCAATCGCCAGGAGTCCAGCTGCCGCAACTGATCATGCTGCCGGGTCCAGTTACTGTTCTCCTGCGCCGGCGGCGCGCCGACACAGGATGCCAGCGACAGGCATAGCAGCAGCATGGACCAGAATTTGAACGCCAGTGGTGAGCTTCCTACTGCAAGCTGTGTCGCCTTCATTACCGCTGCTGTAATCGCTCCATGGCCTCTTTGATCAGTTCGCTGTCCGGCGTGGTTTCGAGGGCGTCCTGCCAGACCCGGACGGCTTCGTCCTCGCGACCCATCACCCACAGCACTTCTCCCAGGTGAGAGGCGACTTCATGATCGGGGAAGGCGGCGAATGCACGGCGCAGGTTTGACAGGGCCTCTCCATAACGGCCCAGCTTGTACTGGACCCACGCTACGCTGTCGATAATAGCCGGGTCATCGGGTGAGATGGAGATGGCCAGTTCTAGAAGTTCCAGGGCTTCTTCGAAGCGGGTGGTCTGGTCCGCCAGCATATAGCCTAAGTGGTTGAGGGCGCGGGAATCCTCCGGCAGCATGCGAATTATCTGGCGCAGATCCCGCTCCGAACCGGCGCTATCCTGAATCGAATCGTTATAAAGCACGCGGGCGAACAGCAGGTCGGTCTCGTTTGGATACTTGTTCAATGCCCGGTTTAAAAGCGCCAGCGCCTCATCTGAGTAATCTGCCTGAATCAGGGCGTTGGATTCTATGGTAACAAACATTATCTCCAGCCGCGGCTGACCTCTGGCCAGGCCGCTTAACCAGCTGTGGGCATCCTCCAGTTCTCCCAACTGAATGGAGAAGCGTGTGGCCTGCTGCTGGGCTGCCAAAAAGTTATTGGTGCCTATGCGCACCTGGCGATAGTGCTCAACGGCCTTCGCCAGTTGTTCGTGCTGCTCGTAGATCAGGCCCAGGTAGTACTGGCTTTCGTCGACACGCTGATCGACTTCGATCAGACGGGTAAATCTGCGTATGGCGCTGTCGTCATCGTCCATCTCCATATCCAGCAAGGCGACGGAGTAGTAGATCTCCCAATCCTGGGGATTCTGTTCTACCAGTATTTCAAATTGCTCTCTCGCGTCTGCGAACTCATCATTCTGGATTAGCAGGCGAGCGTAGGTCAGGCGCAGAGAACTGTCAGTCTTAAACTTGCGTACGCCGCTGCGGAGGGCGCGCAATGCGGCATCGGGGCGATCCAGGTTTTGCTGTAGCTGTGCCTCCAGTAATACGATTGCCGGCGTCAGTTCGATACGATTCTTCAGTAGGTCCAATTCGTCCAGAGCGGCTTCAGCCTCGCGGTTCTGCCCCAGCATTTGAATCAGGGTAATGTGGATAGATTCATGTGCTGGAAACTCGCGTACCAACTGGCGCAAGTTGTCTATGAGGCCGACCCGGGCCGCGGGACTTAATCTGCCGGTGCGAGCGGCCAGGGTGGAAAAATCGATGCTGCCCCCGAGATCGATAACTCGCGCCATGTGGGACAGGGCCTGATCGAAGGTGCCGTTCTCTAAAAACTGGAAGCTCAGCATCAGATGGGGTTGCGGGTCTTGCGGGCTGATTCCTGCCCACAGCAAACCGAGTTGAAGCAGGGCATTAAGATCGTTGTTGATGGAAGCGAACTGCACCGCGCGCTTGACGACGCCGAGATCTCTGGTATCGAAGGCGAGGTCGAAGTAGTTTTCCCCGGCAGCTTCAAGCTCACCGCGTTTGGCGGCAAGCTCACTGATGATGGCCTGGTAGAGTTGCTCCTCCGTAAACGTGCCGTATGCGATCTCCTCGGGCTCCTGCTGCGCCTCGGTGCTCGTGAGTTCGGCTTCGGCAGGGAGAACCTCGACGGTCTCGGACACCGTGGCACAGGCGCCGAGAGTCGCGCCGATACTGACGACGGCGAGGAGTCTTAAAATCAGCCGCGTGAAACGTTCGGATGTTAAGAATGAATGCATAATGCTCTGACTGTGTCTGTTTACCGCCGGGGTCGGTCCATTATAGCAGTTTGTTGAACGGCAACAGCTTACTCTTCCCGATTCTTCGCGGTGACGACCTGGACGATGACGGCCGCTCGCGGTGCCGGAATTCTCCAATTGACCGGCTCGATGCCGGTTACTGTCACTGCCTGCGCAAATTGAGGTTTCTGCGCCGATACACCCGGTTTTGTCTCTTGTACAGGAACTTGAGCAAAATCAGTCTGTAATGGGAACTGGGGCCGAGTT
>JADFIJ010000013.1 GCA_022566775.1 Pseudomonadota bacterium
TTAGTTGTTGATTTGCACTTAAAATTGACCCAGGAGTTGTACTGAATTTTGACCCATTAAACATATAGCAACCGGACGCGATCACTAGCAGATAGTGGGTCAACTATTCAAGACAAAAATCGTCGAAAGTGGGTTAATCGAATCCTTAATCGTAAAATGTCAGATCAAATCTGAACTACTACATCTAACTTGGTCCTGTTTTCGTGAATGTCGGAACCTTCGAACCTACCCAAAACCTCACCGCTCATGACTTGGGTTTGTAGTGGCATAGTAAATCTGCCCTCCTTGTGCTATGAAAGCGGTACAAATTTCGCCGTAAAATGTCGCATGGCGACGGGTTCTTCGTTGATCCTGTAACCGACAAGCGTGTCTTTGCTCGTCGCGAGTTCTGCAAACACTTCGACGATATGGTCAGCGTGAGATTGGGTATAGACACGACGTGGCATTGCCAGACGAACCAGGTCCATGGTGGCCGGTGACTCTGTTCCATCCACGGCGCGCCCAAACATGACCGTACCAATTTCGCAGCTTCGAATGCCGCCGACTTCATAAAGGGCGATAGCCAGGGATTGTCCTGGATACTGCAGGGGTGGGATGTGCTCTAGCCATTTTCGCGCATCGACAAATACTGCGTGCCCGCCTGCTGGTTTCATGACTGGCACGCCTAAAGCGTCCAGTCGCTCCGAAATGTACTCGTTTGTTCTAATGCGATAGCGCAGATAATCTTCATCCACAATCTCCTTCAAGCCCTGGGCAATCGCATCCAGATCCCGACCCGCCAAATCGCCGTATGTTGGAAATCCCTCTGTTTGAATCAGACGATTTCGCGCGGCGTTCGCCAGTTCATCGTCGTTTAAGGCGAGCCAGCCACCGATGTTGGCGAAGGCATCTTTCTTTGCGCTCATTATCATCCCGTCAGCGCAACTGAATGTGTCCCGTACGATATCCACAATGGATCGGTTTTCCTGACCAGATTCCCGTTGCTGGATGAAATAGGCATTTTCAGCGAACCGACAACCATCGATGATAAATGGTTTGCCATACTGTTTGGCTAAATTAGCCGTGGCCCTGATATTCTCCAGGCTTACCGGTTGTCCCCCACCTGCATTGTTGGTCACCGTTGTCATCACGCAAGGGGTAGAGTCGGCATGCTCGCTTAAAAAAGTCTCAAGCTGTTTTAAATCCATGTTTCCCTTGAAGGGATAATCCAGGGAGGGATCTTTTCCTTCCGCAATGATCAGGTCATGGGCGCTGGCACCGGTGGCTTCAATATTGCCTCGGGTAGTATCGAAGTGTGTGTTCGAAGGCACCATTTTACCGGGTCCTCCCAGCAACGAGAATAAAATCGCTTCGGCGGCGCGACCCTGGTGGGTGGGAATGATGTGATTGAAGGGCATCAGGTGTTTGACCGCCTTCTCGAAACGATCAAAAGAAGGAGAACCTGCGTAGCTTTCATCCCCTTGCATGATTGCAGCCCATTGAGCAGAGCTCATGGCCGAAGTCCCGCTATCTGTGAGCAGATCTATCAGCACATCGTCTGAGTGCAGGGCGAAAAGATTGTAAAACGCAGCTTTGATTAATGACTCGCGCTCACTCTGGGTGGTGAGGCGTATTGGTTCTACAGTCTTGATTCTGAAAGGTTCTATGATTGTTTTCATTGGCTTGCTTTTCCAGTATTGATTTGTCCTGGGTAATTCGAGCGACCCGGTTGGGTCCCGTGGTCCCGCTCGTTGCTGATGTTTTCAGGCATTGCAGCGAAGTCTGGATTAAAAGATAACCGGAATCAGACCCATTGCGCGGTGACAGAGGAAAAGTAAAATTCATCTGACTTCCGATGTTAAGTTACTATTCTTTCAGTGTCGCCTGTCTTATTTCTCACAGCCGAGTGTGCCATGGCCAATTCCCTGACTGCATTACGCGCTACTATCAGCCAGGCGACCCGTGTCGACGAATCGGCAATTATCGATACTCTGATTCGTGCCAGCCAGATGACGGACTCGCAACGCACCATGGTGACGAGGCAAGGCATTGAACTGGTGGAAAATTGCCGCGCCAAGAATCACAAGGCCGGCTCTCTGGATGCTTTCCTACAGGAATTCGGCCTGGCCAATAATGAAGGTATCGCGCTGATGTGCCTGGCCGAGGCGCTGCTGCGGATACCGGATGAAGCCACTGCCGACCGCCTGATTGCTGAAAAAATCCAGTCTGGCGACTGGAGCGCACATAAGGGTAAGTCAAGTTCCAGCTTCGTCAATGCCTCGGTTTGGGGGCTGATGCTGACGGGCAATATTGTCCGTCTGGACCCGGAAATAGCCGAGGATACTGCGGGCTGGGTGCGACGCCTGGTGAGCACCCTGGGAGAACCGGTGGTACGGCAGGCGGTATTGCAGGCGATGCGTATCATGGGTGGGCAATATGTGCTGGGGCGAACGATCGAGGAAGGCCTGGGGCGCGGTGTTTCGGGCAATCCGCCCGGCACCCGGTTTTCTTTCGATATGTTGGGCGAGGGTGCACGCACCGACGCCGATGCCCGGCGTTATTTAAAGTCCTATGCAACGGCCATTGCTGCGATCTCTGCCGCTGGCATTGGCAAATCAGTGACCGAGGCCAACGGTATTTCTGTGAAGCTGTCGGCCCTGCATCCCCGTTACGAGTATCGCCAAAAACAACGCGTCATGCAGGAATTACTGCCACGGGTGAAAGCGCTAGCATTGGCGGCCAAAGCCGGCGGCATAGGATTCAGCATCGATGCAGAAGAAGCAGACCGACTGGAATTGTCATTGGATATTTTTGAGGCGTTGGCTGGCGATGCTGAACTGGACCAGTGGGACGGCTTGGGTTTCGTGCTGCAGGCCTACCAGAAGCGTGCCTGGTATGTAGCGGACTGGCTGATTGCCCTGGCTGCCAAGACTGATCGTCGCTTGATGGTGCGCCTGGTCAAAGGCGCATACTGGGATGGGGAAATAAAGCATGCCCAGGAACAGGGTCTGGAAGACTACCCGGTGTTTACGCGCAAATGCCACAGCGATGTGGCTTACCAGTTGTGTGCGGAAAAATTGTTTTCCGCCCCGACCGAGATATTTCCCCAGTTTGCTACCCACAACGCACACACGGCAGCGATGGTGAATACCGTGGCGCAGGGAAAGGAATTCGAATACCAGCGACTACATGGAATGGGGGTTTTACTCTACGAGGAGATGCTCACCGCAGGGTGGATCACCACGGATGGTGGGGCACCGCCGATTCGCGTGTATGCGCCAATTGGTAGGCATAAAGATTTACTACCCTACCTGGTACGGCGGCTACTGGAAAATGGCGCTAATAGTTCCTTCGTAAACCGATTTCTTGACGCCAAGGTGCCCGCTGTCGAATTGGTGCAAGACCCCATCAGCCTGACCAAATCACAGACCCTGCGTCGCCATCCCAAAATCCCGGCGCCGCCTCGCTTATATCAACAGGAAACGCTGCCCTGGAGTAATTCCCGTGGTATCGACCTGACCAATCCGATGACGGCAGCACTCTTGTTAAAGCAGCTCAGAGCTGCCGCCAAACGCAGCTGGTCGGCGGCGCCGATTGTAGCGGGGAAAGTTCTACCCGGTGTAACGCGCAACATTATGAATCCGGCATGCAGAACTGAAGTAATCGGGCAAGTTTCTGAAGCCGATGACACCAGTATCGAGAAGGCATTGAATATCGCATCTCGCTCCCAGCCTGGTTGGAACAGTGTGGAGGTAGATCAGCGGTCCCAATGTCTGGAGAAGACTGCGGCTCTGATGGAACAGCATGGCGAAGAGCTGATGTACTTGCTGGTAGCCGAGGCGGGACGCACCATCGTCGATGCCCTGTCCGAGTTGCGTGAGGCAGTGGACTTTTGCCGCTATTATGCGCAACAAGCACGCGCCAGCTTTGCCATTAAAACCCTGCCGGGACCTACCGGTGAGATCAACGAATTGTCATTGCACGGCAGGGGCGTGTTTCTATGTATTAGTCCCTGGAATTTCCCCCTGGCAATATTTACCGGTCAGGTGGTTGCTGCTCTGGTGACTGGCAATAGTGTGATCGCCAAGCCGGCAGAGCAAACGCCTTTGATTGCGGCACAAGCCGTCTCCCTGATGCACGAGGCAGGAATCCCTGCTGATGTGCTGCAGCTATTGCCGGGTGATGGCCCGAAGGTTGGAGGGAAGTTGGTCAATGATGAGCGCATTGGCGGGGTAGTCTTTACCGGCTCCACGGCGACAGCCAGGCTGATCAATCGTCAATTGGCTTTGCGCGACGGCGCAATTGTTACCCTGATCGCGGAAACCGGTGGTCTTAACGTGATGCTGGTCGATGCCACTGCACTACCGGAACAGGTGGTAGATGATGTCATTGCCTCCGCCTTCCAGAGCGCCGGGCAACGATGTTCGGCTCTGCGGGTGCTGTTCCTGCAGGAGGATATTGCCGACACTGTCATCGAGATGTTGCGTGGCGCCATGGCGGAACTTAACATCGGCAACCCGGCAGTATTGGCTACCGACATCGGCCCTGTCATCGATCTCGACGCCCGCCAGTTGCTGGAACAACATCGGCTACGGATGAGCCGCGAGGCGAAATTGTTGGCCGCTTGCAAGCTAGGTAGCGAACACCACGACGGCCTCTACTTCGCCCCCGAGGTATACGAAATTTCCGCGCTGTCACAGCTGCCGGTCGAAGTGTTCGGACCGATTCTCCATGTCATTCGCTATGCCACCAGGGACATCGACCAGGTAATCGAGGACATCAACGCTTCGGCTTATGGGCTCACCCTCGGAATACATAGCCGTATCGATGGCTTTGCCCGTGACGTATTTAATCAAACCAGAATTGGCAATACCTATATCAATCGTAATATGGTAGGCGCGGTGGTGGGGGTAAATCCCTTCGGCGGGCAGGGTCTGTCGGGTACCGGGCCCAAGGCAGGCGGGCCAAATTACCTGCAGCGCTTCGCCACCGAGAAAACCCGCACCGACAACTCCGTGGCTCGGGGTGGCAATGCACAGCTTTTTACACTAGACGATAGCTGAAAAGAATTAGCGACTGACTAATTTCATCAAGACGCCATTTTCGCTAGCGCCGGTAGATTATCATATCGCCGTATTGATTCTCCAACAGGAAGCCTGCATAGCCGTCCAACCTGCGGACATAGGTATTCAGAAACGACAAGGCATAGGCGTTAATGATGGTATGGGATTCATCGGCATCCAGATAGGTGAGTGGTTCGCCGTTGGTGACGCGTACGCCGCTACCAAAACCATTGCCATAGGTCGGGTTGTATTGGTCAATGCCGGTAAATGTCATATGTCTCACTCTGGATGGGCTGGATAAAGACCCGATGCAGGATATACACACCCACTCAGTAACCTACCGGATAGCCATGGGTCCGCAGCGTGGACGCAAGGTGTTCACCCTGCAAACCATCCCACCCAAGCCTGACTCAGCACTAGGTTCTAATCGCGTGGCGAAGCTGGCTGGGTTCAGCCTCCATGCCGGGGTAGCAGCTAGGGCTTATCAGCGCAAGAAAATCGAGCGCCTGTGTCGGTATATTGCCAGGTCCACCGTCCTTGAAAACGGTCGTCTCTAACACCCACAGGCAAGGTGCGTTATGAACTCAAGTCGCCTTACCGCAATGGCACCACTAATGTCATTTTCGATCCGGTTGCTCTATCCAGATTATTATAGAAACAATTACACTTATCGCGTTTTAAGCCATTGATTCTATTGGGCCGCAATGTTGTATTTTGCTGATTTTGCAGAGCGTGATTTAAGCCCAAATTCCTAGTAATCTTGTAGCCTGTGGCGGGTTTCGAGAAACTTTCTCCTTGAAAAATGTCCATAACAGCGTAGTTTGATTAGAGCTTCCTTAAATCATCATGCGCTGAATGCCTTTAATAAATCGAGATAGGGGATTAAATGAATAATCGAGTCCTAGCCGCACTGAGCCTGGCAATGAGCAGCCTGTTAATCGCGCCGGCACTTATCGCGCAATCAAGCGATATTCCGCGTACCGAGTATGGCGTACCCGATTTTCAGGGCACCTATACCTACCGAACCCTGACGCCATTGAATCGCCCGCGGGAGCTAGCCGATAAGGCAGTTCTAACGGAAGCAGAGGCGATAGAATGGCAGAAGTACGAGAATCGTCGGCAGAACCGGGACTTGATTATCGATTCCGTGGGAGGTGCCCAGTATCCCCCGGGTGTTATCTCCTATAACGAGTTCTGGTACGAGCGCGGTATCGAGACCGTCGCCGATCGCAGAACTTCGGTTATTTACGATCCACCCAATGGCAGGGAGCCGGAGATCAATGCCGCCGGACGTCAACGCCGAGCCGAAGTGGCCGAGGCCAGGCGACTAAGCATCGGGCCCGAAGGACGTACGCTACAGGATCGCTGTCTGATGAGTGGGCGCACCGGCCCGCCCATGGTGTCGGGCTCCTACAACAACAATATGCAGCTGGTACAGACCAAAGACCACATCGTAATTCTCAGCGAAATGATTCACTACGCACGCATCATCAGGCTGGATAGCGAGCATAGTACCCGCCAACTCAAGTGGGGCGGCGATTCCGTAGCCCACTGGGAAGGCGACACCCTGGTGATTAACACCGAACATTTTTACTATGACACCGGCTGGCGGGGGACTTCCGCGAGTCTGAAGGTGGAAGAACGCATCAGCTGGGTTGACGAAAATACCCTGGACTACGATTTCACCGTCGAAGATCCCCTGTCCTGGGATGTCAGTTGGTCGGGGAAACTGCCCATGCGCCGCATCGAAGATCCGATCTATGAATACGCCTGCCATGAGGGCAATCATGGCCTGCCCGGTATCCTGGCAGGCTGGCGGCGCTATGAGTCCATGGGCATGAACGGTGACGGCACCGCCAAGGCGGAGGAGTAACAGCATCGGGCCTGCCGCTTGCAAACGTCGCAAAAATTGGGCCCGTGAATGAGTTGATTTCACACTCACCTGGACAGCCGCAAATTGATGAAGGAGGGTTAAATGAACGATCGCATCCTGGCAACGCTGACGCTGACCGCAGGCATTATCTTGATTGCCCCGGCGCTGATCGCACAGTCATCCGCTATTCCCCGTACCGAGCATGGTGTGCCCGATTTTCAGGGTACCTACACCTACAGGACCCTGACGCCATTGAACCGCCCGCGGGAGCTGGCTGACAAGGCGGTGCTGACGGCGGCGGAGGCCATAGAATGGCAGAAGTTTGAAAATCGTCGCCAGAACCGGGACCTGATCATCGACTCCGTGGGCGGTGCCGGCTATCCGCCGGGGGTGATTTCCTACAATAATTTCTGGTACGAGCGTGGCATCGAAACCATCGCCGATCGCCGTACCTCGCTTATCTATGATCCACCCAATGGCAGAATGCCGCCGACCAATGCAGCCGGACGCCAACGACGTGCCGAAATAGCCGAGGTCAGACGACTAAGCATTGGTCCCGAAGCCCGCACCCTGGCCGATCGCTGTCTGATGAGTGGGGGTGCCGGACCCCCCATGGTATCGGGCGCCTACAACAACAATATACAGCTGATACAGACCTCGGATCACATCGTCATTGTCAACGAGATGATTCACCGGGCGCGCATTATCCGGCTGGATAGCGAGCATCACACCCGCCAGCTCAAGTGGGACGGCGATTCCATCGCCTACTGGGACGGCGACACCCTGGTGATCCATACCCAAAATTTCTACTATGACCAGAATGGCAGGGGGTCTTCTGCCAGCATGAAGCTGGAGGAGCGTTTCAGCTGGATAGATGAAAATACCCTGGAATATGATTTCACCATCGAAGATCCGTTGACCTGGGATGTGAGTTGGTCGGCAAAGTTGCCGATGCGGCGAATCGAAGACCCGCTCTATGAATATGCCTGCCATGAGGGCAACCATGGTCTGCCCGGCATCCTGGCCGGCTGGAGGCGATACGAGTCCATGGGAATGAATGGCGACGGGACGCCGAAGCAATAATTGAAGCAGCGGTACCCGGCTGAACAAAAAAGGGTCGGTGGAATTAAGAAGTTCCAACCGACCCCTTTTAGTTTTTAGGGCATATCTGGAGCCCGTTGTACTAACTCGACATTAGCGCCGTTCGGCCCTTCGATATAAAAGAACTCGATCATGCCATTGGGCAGTTCCATCTCTCGCGGTTGACGAGTAACCACGGCGCCCCGGGACGTCAGGTATTCCATGGTGGTTTTTGCCACCGGCGCACGCCAGCCGATATGGTCGATAGTGCCTTCGGTGCTGGGGAAGGATTCGCCGCGGGATACTAAGAGCCATACGTTGCCAGCATACAAAATACCAGGTATGCGGCCCTTGAGATTCCTGCGAATACCGCCAAAAGTTTCCTCGTACCAATCCAGTGCTACGGCTGGATCTGGCGCCCGCAGATGAATGTGGTGAAAGCCCAGATGCTGGTTGTCTTCAATCAGTTCCAGCCGAGTGCCCCACGGGTCCACGGCGAAAGCCAGTTTGAACAGACCTGGTACATCTCTTAGCTCACCCTCGAGAGTAGCGCCAGCTGCCTCGATCTTGTCCAAGGTTGCCTGTAGATCGGTATAGGAAAAACCCAGGTGATCGACCACACTCCCGGCGCTGGATTTTCGTTTGTTACCGCGGTCTGACAGGAACATGATGCGGGTGGTGCCGAACAACAACCGATCGGTGCGTCCGTCGACCCATTCACCGCCAATATTATCGTGGTACCACAGTGCCGCCGCCTGCGGGTCATCGACTGCCATGTGTACGTGGTCGTACATGCGGCTCTGGGTTTGTGCGTTAGCTGCCGCGGCCACCAGCGCCAGAAAAAATATCGGGACTAGCTTTAGGTATTTTGTGCTTGCCATGCGAAGCTCCTGTGAGTTGTTATTTTGTGTGCTACCAATGTTGGTGGATTTTACGTTATCGTATTGGGAAGGAAGACGTAATACGCCTAATAGTTCGAGCTGTCAACGACGTAGCGTCATCTTGAGATACCTGGAAACGAAAACTGGATCGACTATGAAATATTGGACAAGACTAACGAGCCTGGCAGCAATAACTTTTTTGGTCGATTGCTCCGGCCCTTCAAATCAATCTTTTTCGCTGGTGGAAGCCAGCATCGCAGATATTCAGTCGGCGGTCCGCTCTGCTAAGGTTTCCTGTCACCAAGTGGTTGCCGGTTATCTCGAGCGCATCGCGATCTACGACAAATCTTCCGGCATTAACGCGATTGTACAAATAAATCCAAATGCATTGAGCAGGGCTGATGAAGTTGACCAGGCCATCCAAAACGGCGATACACTTCCCGACTTGTTCTGTGTGCCGTTGTTGATCAAAGACAATTTCGATACCCATGACATGGTGACTACCGGAGGCTCGATTGCTCTGAAGGATTCACTGCCGCCCGACGACGCCTTCATGGTGCGGAAGCTGCGAGAGGCCGGCGCCATCGTCCTGGCCAAGACCAACATGGCCGAATGGGCTTTCAGTCCGCGGGAGACCGTATCCTCTTCCTATGGCCGCACCGCCAATGCCTATGATGTGGGCTTTGTGCCGGCCGGTTCTTCAGGCGGAACAGCCTCGGGCGTCGCCGCTAGTTTTGGAGTCGCCGGCATGGGGAGTGATACCGGCAACTCGATTCGTGGTCCTTCCTCACATCTGGCCTTGTTTGGGATTCGCTCCACCATCGGACTTACCAGTCGTGACGGTGTGATCCCGTTGATCTTCGATCGAGACATAGCCGGACCCATGGCGCGCACAGTTGAAGACGGGGCACGCCTTTTTAATGTGGTGGCCGGTTATGATCCTGCCGATTCTCTAACGCTGCCGGGCAAGCGAGAGAGGAACTATATGGATTTTTTGAATCTGGATGGTTTGGAGGGGAAACGTATCGGAGTGTTACGTGCCCTGGTTGATCATGAGGATGCTGACGCTGAAATAAAGATGCTGTTTTTTAGTGCCGTCGAAGATCTGGCTACCGCCGGTGCGACGATAATAGATCCATTTGAAATTCAGGGTTTTCCCGAACTCAGCGAAGAAATTCAGGGCTGTGCCAGCTTCAGATATGATGTGGGGCGGTATTTCAAGACCTTGGATGACCCACCGCTGTTGGACGTTAACGAGCTTCTCGAAAGCGGGCAATACGCGCCCGAATCCAAAGGCAGTTTCGAATTCTTCTCTGGGTACCCTCTCGATACCAGCCCCGCTGACCGGGACCCGCCTTGTCCGATCTGGCCCAATCACCCATTGCGCAACCAGCTGTTGGCCAATACCATTGCGGCGCTGGACAATTTTCAGTTGGACGCCTTGATCTACCCGACTTGGTCCAATCCTCCTGCCCATATCGATAACGCCGAAGCCGAGTACCGGGGCGACAATAACCAAGATCTGGCGCCCGATACCGGGCTTCCCGCCGTCACGGTGCCAATGGGCTACTGGGAGAATAAATTGCCAGCCGGCCTTCAATTTTTGGGTCGTCCCTATGCAGAAGGGCTGTTAATAGAACTGGCGTATGCCTACGAGCAGAAGACCCAGCATAGAAGACCTCCGCCTGGTTTCGGTCCGGTCTCAAATTAGGCGCAACTCAGACTCTCTCCTCTTCGATTCGTTTTGGCTCTCTGAGTTGATCAAGTTACTTCGACCTCTTTGATTGTGCTACGCTCGGAGCATTCCTAATGCGGGTTCAAACTCGGTGGAGGCAGGCATGGCCGGCAATAATAACAACGACAAAACGCAAGCCGAACAGCGGGCTGTAGACCAACCCAGCAACCCCTCACGGCGTAATTTGCTCAAGGGCGTCGGCGTCGTGGGCGCGGTGGCGCTCAGCGGCGCAGCGACGTCGAATCTGATCGCGGCGGATGCGCCAGCAGACGCCGGGTCGGTGGCTGACTCGATCGTAGCGCGGGAGGCGCTCGAGGTGCTGACGGCACTCGAGGCAGAGACCCTGGAGGCGATCTGCGACTGCCTGATTCCCTCCGATGATAATGGACCGGGGGCCAGGGAGGCACGAGCGGTGCACTATATCGATCGTTCACTGGCCAGTCATAATTCCGCTGCCCGCCACGACTACATGATCGGTCTCAGCGCTGTTAACGACTACGCACGGCAGACCGGCAACAAGGCATTTCATCAGCTCGGCAGAGATCAGCAAAACGCCATACTCCTGGCCGTGCAGAACGACAACCTCGATGGCTTTGCTCCCAGTAGTGGTGGCTTCTTCAATATGGTGCGTAGCCATACCATAGACGGCACCTTCAGCGATCCGTACTACGGTGGTAATCGGGACTTCGTCGGCTGGGATATGATTCGTTATCCGGGCATCCGCTTGGGGGCCAGTGAGTCCGATGTTGCCCAGGGCGCCGACCTCGAACCCAATCATCAATCAGCCTATGACCACAGCACCTACACCAAGATGGCGCAGAATATGCGTGGCACCCCCCAGTCCAGTGTGAGGGGAGGCCGTGATCATGCCTAGAAACTTATCCAAGACCGATGTGGTGATCGTAGGCATGGGTGCAGCCGGCGGTGTCGCTGCCTTGCCGCTGACGAATGCGGGCTTGAAGGTGGTGGGCCTGGAAGCGGGGGGTTGGTTAAGCCCCAGAGACTTCGCCCCCGATGAATTAAGAAACGGCGCCCGCAACTGGCCACAATCGGTGCAGAAGGCGGCAAGCGAAGCGCCAACAGTACGCGCCACCGCCGCAGATCAGGCGGTTCAGGGTGGCCACCCGATGATGAATGCCGTGGGTGGGACTACCATGCATTACTGGGCTCAGAGCTGGCGTCTGAATCCGTGGGATTTTCAGCTTGTCACCGCGACCCGCGAGCGCTATGGAGCCAATCGAATTCCTGGCGGTTCCACCATTGAAGACTGGCCCTTCACCTACGCAGAGCTAGAGCCCTATTACGACAAGGTGGAATACGCCGTTGGCATCTCCGGTCAGGCCGGCAATGTGCAGGGTAATATTAATCCGGCGGGCAACATATTCGAAGGCGCCAGGAATCGGGAGTATCCAATGAGGCCGCTGCGGGCCTCGCCGTTCACCGACATGATGGGCACGGCGGCGCGCAAGCTCAGCTGGAATCCCTTCCAGGGACCGGCGGCGATTACCACTGAACTCTATGACGGCCGACCCCCGTGTCAGTATCACGGTTTCTGTAACAAGGGCGGCTGCCATGTGCAGGCGAAAAGCTCGACGGCGTTCACGGTAATACCCAAGGCTGTGGACACTGGCAATCTGGAGGTGGTTACCTATGCGCGGGTAATCAACATCGTTACCGACAACGACGGCAAGGTGACCGGGGTCGATTATATCAAGGGCAACGAAACCTTTTTCCAGCCTGCGGACGTGGTGCTTCTCGCCAGCTATGCCTATGAAAACGTGCGCCTGTTACAGCTCTCCAAGTCCCGCGCCTTTCCCGACGGGCTCTCCAATAATGCAGGACAGCTTGGCCGCCACTACATGAGTCACCACCAGGGCTCGCCGGTGCTGGCATTGTTCGATAGAGACCTGCACAACTGGTATGGCTTGCCGGCTCAGGGTGTCGCCATCGACGAATGGGCCGATGACAATTTCGACCATGCCGGTCTGGATTTTATCGGTGGTGCCAATCTTTGGGTACACACCGATCGCAAGCCCATGGCCGCGGCAAAGATGAGTACCTTCGGCGCCGTGCCCAGTTGGGGTTCCGACTGGAAGGCCTTCATCATGAAGAATGCGGATCGTAGCAACATGTCTTACATACAGAAGACGACCCTGCCCTATGAAGATAACTATCTGGATCTGGATCCGGTGGTGAAGGACCCCTTGGGCCTTCCGGTGACACGGATTACCGCTCGCTACCGGGACAACGAGAAACGCATCGCGGCATTCTCACAGGACAAGATGGAGCAATGGTATTTGGAAGCGGGGGCTATCGAGGTGACCAAATTCGGCCCAGGCAACGCCATGGGCGCATCAACCCATGCCTACGGCGGCACGCGTATGGGCTTGAATAGTGACACCAATGTGGTGAATGAGTGGGGCTTCTGCCATGAAGCGCCCAACCTGGGGATACTTGGGGGCTCCGTCATGGGCAGCAGTGGCTCCCGTAATCCCACCTTGACCGTGCAGGCGCTGGCCTGGAGAACTGCGGAGTATCTGGCCAATAACTGGCGATCTGTCGTCGGCTGAGAGTCGGGAGTAATTGCCAAAACCAGACCGGGTTCAGGCCTTGGCATTGCCGGTGGTTAATTTACTGTATCTGCGAACAAACTGCGCAATATTTTCCTTCCAGCGCAGCTTCCCGAGACCGCGAGTGACGCCCAAATGGGGACACCCTAAGCGTGTTACAAAGAATCACCTTGTCGCCCCACAGGCCCCGTTAGGTCGGCGCTTTAGGCTTGACACACCCAAACCCAAATGCTTAACTCGTGGCTCCTTCTGGGGGAGTTATACTAATTAAAGAAAAACAAGGTAGAGCTATGAAGATTCAAGGGCTGCTCATCGCAACTGCGGTGTTATTTGCGGGTTGTTCGCCGACCGAAACCACTGAGTCGCAATCAACCCAGGTGGCTGCTGCTGCAGAAATGACCGGCAGTGATATTCCAAGAGGGCCCAACGGCAAGCCAGATCTGAATGGCATCTGGCAGGTTCTTATGAATGCCAACGACAATCTCGAAGCAGCACCACCCAAGGCGGCTTACCATCTGGTGCCCGGGGATTTTGTGCCGGTGCCTGGACCGGAAGTGGTGGCTTTGGGTGCAGTCGGCGCCGTGCCTGCAAGCTTCGGTGTCGTCGAAGGTGGCACGATTCCATACCGGCCGGAAGCACTGGCGCGCCGCGATGAAAACCGTGAAAACTGGCTGACCAGCGATCCGGAAATCAAGTGCTACATGCCGGGCGTGCCACGGGCTACCTATGTGCCACATCCATTCCAGATTTTTCAGAGCGAGAGCGCGTTTTTTATTGCCTACTCCTTCGCCGGCTCTGTGCGTAATGTGTTCCTGGAAGATCCGGGCGAGGCGCCATTGGATTCATGGATGGGCCAGTCCTGGGGCTACTGGGAGGGTGATACCTGGGTAGTGGAAGCCAGTGGTTTTAATGACAGTACCTGGTTCGATCGGGCCGGTAACTACCACACCAACCAGCTGAAAGTGACCGAACGCTATGATCTGGTAAGTGAGAATGTCATCGAGTATACGGCGACGATGGAAGATCCAACGATCTTCGAGCGGCCGTGGACGATCAAGATGCCATTGTATCGTCGTCTTGAAGAGGGGTTTGAACTGCCGCAGTTTAAGTGCGTAGAATTTGTAGAAGAGTTAATGTACGGCAAATATCGTAAGGGCAGGGAGTCTGAATTAGGCTTCTAGGCCGATATGGATCAAAAAAGGGCTCGTTTTATCGCATTCTGCATGGAATTCAGGCGAGCCCTTGTATAAAATACAGCGTAACTGACCGCTTAATTGAATCTTGCAGTGTTTTGGGCGAAGCGAGGGGTCTGGTTTTAAATAGGTTCTTTTTGAAAAGTGCTCATAATAAACAGGGTGGATTATATGAAAATTAAATTACTGGCATTAGCAGTGCTTACCGCGGTTGGCATCGTAGCGATCAAGCCTGCGGCCGTTGCGCACCACGCGTTCTCCGCTGAATTCGATGCGAATTTACCGGTTCGCCTGGGCGGTCCCATTACCCGGGTTGAGTGGATTAACCCACACACATGGATACACTTGGACAACACCGATCCCGAGTCTACTCGCGATCCGGGCCCGTGGATGGTAGAGGGTGGTACGCCGAATACGCTGCTGCGTCGTGGCATCAACAGGAATTCTCTGCAACTGGGGGAGGTGATCATCGTCACCGGTTATCAATCCAAGGATCGACTGTGTGAGCCAACTTGTCGCGCCAATGGCCGTGACATCACGTTCCCTGATGGCCGCAAGTTGTTCATGGGTTCATCGGGTACGGGTGCGCCACGTGATGGATCTGATGCTGTAGAGCCAACTCGCTAACTAAGACTGGTTGGTAAATCCAAAAACCCGGCGACTCTTCAGTTGCCGGGTTTTTTTGCGCCTCGAATAAACCAAATGGCTCAGAGTCTGAGATATCCCCAAGAAATATTCTGTTATTTCAGAAAGTTAACCTAAAATAAAATGCATGATGCGCCATTTTGTTTGAGTGGTGTAAACGTGTAGGACGCAAGCTCGGAGCAGGGGGGTTATTTTGCCGTTCCGGTGGGCCATCCCTGGCCCATTGGAACGGAAAAACAGTACCCCTTGCCAAGCCCCGTTACACGTATCAACTACCGAAAAATTGTCCTATATTTTGGGGGACATCTCATACTGTGACCCCTTTGATTTTCCTATTTTCCTATTCTGCTAGTGGGTCTATAACTCTCTCGAAAGTCCCGCCATCACGGAACACAGTTGAGCTTTGATAGAATCCCGAGCTGTGTAGTCTCACAATAATTGTGTTCAAGCTGCGGTTTTCCCAGAACCAGCCATGAATGCCGGCAAACGGTGCGTGGAATGATCCCATCTGGCGATCCGCGGTTCCCTGTTCGAAACTCTCGGCGTATTCGGGGCCCAGTGCGGCCGGTTCAGCGTGCATGTCGTAGTAAAGCTCATCATCGGCGACCCAGCTGAACACCATCGAGCTATCCAGATCCATCAGGTACTTATACTCGACCGATTGGAAGGCCTCGAGAACGAATTCTACGTAGTCGGTGCGATGCGCTTCTAACTGTTCTTCGAACGGGTTCTGATCCCTGGATAGAGCGGTCAGGCCGAGTAATTCACCGGTTCCCAGGGGGTCGGTTCCAAATTCCGCTGGCAGTATGGCCACGAACAGCACCACCAGGGCGACCAGCAAGGCTACTCCTGAAGCGATGATAATATTTTTTGGCGAAGGGGGTTCGTTACTTACGTTCTCGGCCACTATGTTACTCCAGAGATAATTAGTAGGGGGATTGCAGGAAGAAAGCGCTTAAGTGAAAGCCGGCCAGTATGAAACCGCCGGTCATCAGCGCCGTATTGGTGATGAATGCATGCTTTAGAAAGCTGGCATTACTGCGCCAGATGCTGAGGATGATGAACACCGCAGACAGCGCCAGGATCTGACCGATCTCGACACCGATGTTGAAGCTGATGATGTTGGTGACCAGGCCATTTTCTGATAAGTCGAATTCCTGTAGCTTGGTCGCCAAGCCCAGGCCGTGGAACAGGCCGAAGACAAACACGGCTATCCTCGTATTCGGATCGATTCCCAACAGGCGCTTGAAACCGTCAATATTCTCGAAGGCTTTATAGACGATGGAGAAACCGATGATGGCATCGATGATGTAGGCATTTACCTGCAGGTCCGCCAATACGCCAAACAGCAGGGTGATGCTATGGCCGATGGCAAACAGGGTGACGTATTGCACTACATGCTTGGGGCGGTAGAGGAAGAAAATGACACCGACCAGGAACAACAGGTGATCATAACCGGTGACCATGTGTTTGGCACCGAGATACATGAACGGGAAAATTGCGGGTCCGTCTATAGCTTCGACGAAGCTGGCATCGCTGCCTTCGATGGTGTGACCGAAGGCACTGAGGGAAAATAGCGCGAGCAACACCGTGCACAGATAAAATCCAAACCTGGCGGGACCCTTTAATACAAAAGCCATGGGAATCTAATCTGCTTCCTCGTCGAACACATCGAGAATATCCGGGCTATAGGCCTGATGACAGGCGGAACAGACGCTGTATATCTGGGCGCCCGCCTGGAAAAAATCTTCCTTGTTCTGAGCGGCAGCGGCCTCCATCGCCAGCATCCCGGCGCTGCTGAGGCCTTCCGAATAGATCATCCAGGCGTCGTTATCCATAGCGCGACCGGGCAGCGCCAGCATGTTACCGGATTCCACCACCACGGCAGCCTGCGCGCGCACATAATCCCAGCCTTCATCGGTGGTGGGGTAGAGTTCCTCATAACCGGAGGCATCCAGCACCCAGCCACCAGAATCCCAGAGAATATCGGAGGCCGGCTCGAGCACCAATGTCATGACCTGGGCGACGTCGAGGGTGGTGTTGTAGCTAGCGCCGGTGCCGGCGGTGTTACTGTCGCTTTCTTCCGGCGCCGAACATGCCGCCAGCAAGCTGAAACCCGCCAGTAGTGCCACCGCGTTCAGCGTGGAAACTTTCAATTTGATCATTTGGATAATCCTGCTTAATCGTGGGAATGGCGAATGATCTCGCTTCAAATCCCTTCAATCCTGCTATTATGATGCCCTGTATCGACGGACAGCCCTGAAAAGGGTCTAAAGTCTGCACTAATTCGCAGCTTTAATCTACATTCAACCACGCAGCACGGGATTCGGTAGCTATATAAATGCTCAAGATAACGCGAAAATTAGCCGGTCTAGCTGGCCTTGTATTGGTCTTGTCTATTGCCGCGATGGCGACTTCCCAGGCCGAGGTAATCATTCAGGCAACGCCGGACAATGGCCTGCAACCGCGGATTACTGTGGATGATGAGGGTACCGTGCACCTGCTGTATTTCAAGAAGCGTCTGCGCGCGCCATCGGCCCGTGAAGGTAATCTATATTATCGCCAGTATCTGCCAGAGCAGCGTCGTTTCGGTACGCCAATCAAGGTGTCGAGTCAGGCCTATGACCTGCGAACTTTTTCTATAGCTCGCGCCGGTATGGCCGTGGATGGTGAGGGGCGGGTGCACGTAATCTGGTATCTGCCAAAAAAATCGCAATTTTTCTATTCCCGTTCAAATCCGCAGCGCAATCGATTCGAGCCACAACAGGCAATGGTGTCCCAATTTGGCGAGGGCATAGACGCCGGTGCCGACATCGCCGCCTTCGGTAGTCGGGTGGCAGTGGTGTGGGCGGCAGGAGATCTGAGCAGGGAATTTGAGCGCACCGTATTTACCAGGATATCCGCGGACAACGGCGCCAGCTTTGGTGACGAGTTACAAATTAGCAATCCCGATCTGGGCGCTTGCGCCTGCTGCTCACTGGCAGCAGATTTTACCGATAGCAGTTCCTTGCAGGTGGCCTATCGCTCCGCCATCGACGGCATCGGTCGACATATGCAACTGCTGGCTGTCGATTTCGATGAGAGCGAGGTAATCGGCGTGTCTTACGGCCCGGTCAACCCGCTGCAGGAATGGGCGGTTTCTTTCTGCCCCCTGAGTACCAACGACATAGCGCTCGACGCCAACTCGCAGCAGTGGTTAGTGTTTGAAACGATGAGTCGAATTATCCAGATCAATCTGCAAGACCCGCATCGGCCGAAGGCGGTCGCCGAACCATTCATCAGGACCCGGCAGAAGAACCCGACCATCGCCTTCAATCGGCGCAATGAGCACCTCATTGCCTGGGGCGAGGCTATCAGTCACGCCCGCGGTGGCAGGCTGAATATCCGCTTGTTCGATGCCGAGGGAGAACTGGAGGATTATCTGCCGCCAGAAGAAATCACGATTCCGAATTTCAGTTTTCCCGCCGCGGCGGGATTAGCCAATGGTGATTTTCTGGTGCTTTACTAGCCTGTAGCTCACTAACAGGCCGAAGACGCGAGATCTCGGCGAGATAGTCAGGCAGGCGGTGAAAACGCCGGCTTAGTTCCGGATCTGCTGGCGAATAATCTCTTTTTCAAGCGCATCGAATTGACGTTCGTTCTGCAACAGTCGATCCGATTGCTGTCGCCGGATGGCATCCTGTAACCGGCGTCTCTCGTTGCTCAGGGTGGTTTCAAATTGTAGTTCCGCGAGACGCCTGGCGATCTCGCTGTTCACTTGTTGAGCGGAATTTCGATTGCCATACAGCATGTTAAATGCGGTGGTCACAAATTGTGTGCGTTTCTGCAAGGCATCCTCGCCGCAGGTAAATTCTATACCGACCATCAAGCTGAGATCGGCAGCGCTGCCTTGATTGTCAGCGTCGGATTGCTGCGCCGCCAACACAAAATTCTCGCGCCATGCCTTCAGCACCTCGCATCGGGCCACGTAGTCTGCCAATTCCGCGCCGTCGATGGCGCCAAGGAATTCCTGACAACGTGCCGTTGCGGATTCCTTCGATTCGTCTTCGAAGGCGGCGAGACAGGCGCCTGCCTTGCTGTCCAGAGTTCGCAATTGGGTAGCGGCGGCATCGATGTGGGCCTGGTAATCCACTGGCTCCTGCGCCGCCTGCTGGGCACTGGCGGCAGAATGCAGACATGCTATTAGCCACAAGCCTGACAGCCCGGTAATCAGCGGAGATCTTGATGGCGAAGGATTATTCATAGAGCTCGAATCGTTTATCCCATTTCTTGAAGCGTTTGCGGCAGTATTTTTCGAACATCTTGTGGGTAGAAAAAAATAATTCGCTCGCCTCTTCTATGGACTCATCCAGTTCGCAAAAGTCGTTGTCATAGTCGCGACACACCCACGGGCGGGTATCGTAGATACCGCAAATGCCACCGTCGAGCAAATGTTCACAGCGGGTGGAGATATGCAGGAACCAGCCGTCGGCGTCCTTGAAGATGTTAATATTCTGGTGGGAAACCTGCCACAGCAAATGGTCGAAGTCTTCCCTGGATTTTGGCGCGGGTATTTTCTGATTGATTGAATTACAGCAGATTGATTTTTTGCATCTGGAACACTTCTTGTCGACCTTGATTTCACCGGCCGCGATAGCATCAACCAGCTTAATAGAATTTTTTGCGTTCATATCCCTTACCACGTGAGACCATTGCTGAATCATTCCTCGTCGAACGAATGTATTTTAACACCGCTAGAGCAATTAGGTGAAAGCCTCGGGAGAATTTAGTTGTCATCAGATATTGCCGGTTCGATCTGCCCTGGTCCAGCCTTTACATTGCTGCGCTGTGTCCCCAAAATGGAGTAAATAAAGGCGCTGGGGGCAAAGCGGTCGCAGGCGAATTCCCCCGCCGTCCTCCGATGCGTCAGACCAGCGACGACGGTGCTTGCTACGCCTTATTTATTACGAAAGGAGCCAGGCCATGTTAAAGAGAATCCAGACAACATTGCAGATTGGACTGTTGGCGACGCTGTTTGCTGCCTGTTCTGCGGAGGACCCGGTGAGCACCAGCGGTTCACCGGTCCCCACAGCCGTCGCGACCGGCATCACCATCACTATCCTGTCCACCCAACCCTGGTTGGTGACCGCCGGCGATGCCCTGGTAGAAGTATCGTTGACATCTGGGCTGGATATAGCCCAACTCGATGTCAGCCTGAATGGCATCGACGTGACCGCCGAGTTCGTGCACACATCTCCCCAGCGAATACAGGCTTTGCTCACAGGGCTGCCGGAGGGGGACAGTATCCTGGCTGCGAGTCTAAGTGGCACAGCCAGCGTGGAAACTCTATCTATTACCAACTACCCGGCATCCGGTCCGATCATATCGGGTCGGCGCGAACAACCCTTCTACTGTCAGACCGGTCAGTTCAAATTAGTCAACGGTGGCATTCTTGGCAGCCAGATCGACAACAACTGCAGCGTAGTTACCCGGGTGGACTACGTTTACTGGTCCGAGTCGGACAGCGCTTTTAAACCCTTTCGGCGTCTGCCCGGCGGTGAGTTACCCGCAGACCTGGGCGAAATTGTCGGGCCCGAGGGTGATTCGAAGGCATATATTGTGCGGGTAGAGACCGGCACAGTAAATCGTGCCATCTATGAGATTGCCATGCTACACGATCCCGCTGAGGGCCAGGTCGGGCCCTGGAATCGCAGCAGTGGCTGGAACGGCAAATTGGTGTACACCCACGGCGGCGGCTGTCGCAGTGGCTGGTTTCAACAGGGCATTCGAACCGGAGGGGTGATGCGCCGCGGCTTGTTTGAACAGGGCTATGCCGTGACCTCTTCTACCCTCAATGTGTTCGGGCAGAACTGCAATGACTTGCTGGCATCGGAAACCCACATCATGGTGAAAGAGCGATTCGTCGAACACTATGGGGTGCCGGACTACACTATCGCCACCGGGGCCTCCGGTGGTTCCTACCAGTCCCATCAAACCGCAGACAATTACCCGGGTATTTTCGACGGCATTATCGTCGGCTTGAGTTTTCCCGATGTTACCTCGGCGACAATTTTTACCCTGGCCGACGCGCGTCTGTTGAACTACTACTTCACCGAAGTGAATGCGGAAAGTTTCACCCTGAATCAGCAAACCGCCGTCGCCGGGTTTGGTTCCTGGGGCTCGATTGCGAACTTGAGCCGCGGTGCGGCCCGGTTGGATCCAATCTATGAGTTCGACACGCCCGCCGAAGAAGCCGGTGGAGAGATTAGCATTGCGCAGTGGGAAAACCTGCGTTATCACCCGGACAATCCCACCGGCATTCGAACCACGGTCTACGATCACACCGTCAATGTCTATGGTTTGCTCGATGACACCCAGATCGCGCAGCGACCACTGGACAATGTCGGTGTGCAGTATGGTCTCGCCGCACTCAACGCCAGGATGATAACGCCCCAGCAGTTTATCGATCTGAATCGGGATATCGGTGGCTTCGATCGCGATATGAATCATGTGTCATCGCGGCACCGGGCAGATGAACAGGCCAGTCGAAGGGCGCTGGAATCCGGGCGCATTCTATATGGCGGCGCCGGTCTGGCGAGCACGCCGATCATCGACTATCGCAGTTACACCGACCATGCCGAGAATGGTGACATTCACATGATCGTGCACCAGTTTTCGACCCGCGCCCGTCTACGCGCCGCCAACGGCCATTCCGATAACCAGGTGATGCTGGTAGGTGGACGGTGGGGCTTCACCGAAGACAGCCCCGACCTGGGCAACATATTTCGAGAGATGGACAGCTGGCTAATGGCGATCAAAAATGATGATTCCGATATGGACCTGTCTCGGAAAGTAGTGGCTAACAAACCGCTTACACTGATCGAAGGATGCTGGGATAACAGCGGTGAGACCCGTGTCTTGATCGCGGAAGAACAAACTTTCGTTGCTAACAGCCGTTGCAACGAGCTGTATCCAGCCTATCCCACGCCCCGCATAGCCGCCGGTGCGACCCTGGCCAATGATGTGGTCAGCTGCCAGCTACGGCTGCCTGACCCGGCCGATTACGAGGTGACTTTTACCCCGGCGCAATCTGCCCAGCTGGATGCAGTCTTTCCCCAGGGAGTCTGTGACTGGGAGCGGGGAGATGCCTCTCTGGCGCGGCACCAGGGCACCTGGGTATCGTTTGGCCCTTCGCCCGTAAATCGATTACAGTAACGAGAAGCAATAATCCCGGAGTGGGTTGACAATAATGTAAGTTAATCTCTCATGCCATAGGAAACTTGCGATGAACTGCCAAGCGATGGGGTAGCGTAGCGCGCCATCACTGGACCTCCCTTAGTTGGTTTCGTTGATATATGAGCATTACCTTCACACGATCCTGATACTGCTCATTCCTAATACATAAATTAGAGAAAGAACCATGAAAAGAAATCACAGCGGGTCTTTTACTTCGCTCCTGTTCAAACACACCTTATTAATCATCGTGGCGAGTCTGTCTGTCAGGACTCTCTCGGCGCAGGAACTGAACCCAGACCAATTGGCTACCACCGTGAGTGATGGCTTTACCATCGCAGTCGTCGGCGACATCATCATCAGTTATTCGCTCGATCACATGATGGGCGATGCGGGCTTTCGCGCCGTGGTGGAGCTGATTCAGGGAGCCGATGTCAGCACCGGCAACCTGGAGGGAAATATAATCGACGGCAGAAAATTCAGGGGGTCGGCCGGCGGCGGTTTTGGCGGTGAGCCGGAGGTGGCGGAGTGGGTTAAGACGATGGGATTCGATATCGTCTCCCGGCCCAATAACCATGCCGATGACTTCGGCCGCGAGGGATTGATCGAAACCAGTAGCCACCTGGACCGGGCCGGTTTGCAATATGCCGGCTATGGTGACAGTTACTGGGCGGCCAAGGCCGCCAGGTACTATAGCTCTCCCCGAGGCAGAGTCGGCATGGTTGCGGTATCGGATCACCAGCCCAGAGCCCAGCTTGCGCGGGGCGAATGGCCGGGCATCGGTGGCCTGAGTCCACTGCGGGTGACACGGTATTTCATGGTGCCGGAAGATTCCTGGGAAGCCCTGCAGACCATGCGTGATCATTTTCCCAATGGCACTGGCTTTTATGCCCGCGGTGCCAATTCCTCCGAGCAAATTGCCTTTATCGGCAACCAGTTTCGCAAGGCAGCGCGTGGTATCACCGAGGCCTACTATCACTATGAAATAAACCAGCGCGACCTGAGAGATACCCTGGCTGCAATTCGGGAAGGCAAGATCAAATCGGATTTCATCACCGTCGCTATACATGCTCATCACTTTCTGGAGACCACCGGTGGCTACCGTGGTGAGGGCATTCCCGATGCGGAACACATAGATACCAATCCCTCGATCGCGGATTATTTGCCGGTGTTTGCGAAGGCGGCGATCGATAATGGCGCGGACCTATTTCAGGGCACCGGTGTACACGCCCTGCGCGGCATCGAAATATATAACAACCGTCCTATTTTTTACGGGCTTGGCGAATTCATTCGACAGATGGATGTGATCGGTCTGTCCGGGCGCGGTGATCCCCGTCGTAGCATGGGTCCGCCCGATGCCGAGTTTCCGGTCAAGTTCGAGAGCATAATCGCCATCAGTGAATATGCGGGTGGCGAATTAAAAGAAGTGCGCATTCATCCGGTAGAGGCGCGCTATGCCGAGACCAAGCTGGCGCAGAGGGGCATACCTCGGATTGCGCCACCGGCAATCGCCCAGCGAATTCTGCGACGCCTGCAGGCATTGTCGGCTCCGCTGGGCACCGAGATACAGATCGTTGGCAACATCGGCATCATCAGGCCCTGAGTGGTAATCGGGGCAGCTCAGCTGTGGGCATGATACGCCGACAGCTTCCCGACGCGGCTATTTCTCGGTCTTGCCCTTATCTGCCACCAGCATGATGCGCATTTCCAGGCGCTTTATCTCACGCATCAATTCCATCTTCTGAATTTGCTGCCAGCCCAGAATTTTTACCATGGTTAACACGAACATACAGCCAATGATTAACAGCGCCCAATTGAGGCTGGTCTTGATATCGCTGGTACCGAGATACTGGACCACGAAGTAGACCAGGGCGGCAAAGACAGCGAGGCCAACGAAGTACATGTAATAGGTCATCCATGCCTGCTTGCCCTTGAAGGTTAGACTGATCATCTCAAACAGACCGGCGCCGTCATCGATTTCATCAATCGCCTTCCTGTCTTCGGCATCCAATGCATTTCGAATCTGTTCGTCTATGTCGTTCATCGTGTATTCCTCATTGTCAGTCCTGCAAACTCTTCATCATCAACTTTCTTGCATAAAACAGTCTCGACTTCACCGTGCCCGCCGGCACCCCACTGATCTCAGCTATTTCGTTCACGGTCATGGATTCCAGATAATAGAGTCTCAAGATTGTCGCCAGCCTGGAATCCATCCTCGCCAGCAGTTGGTTAACAGTCAGCTTGGCTTCGTTACCATCGTTAACCTCGACTTCCGGCAAGGTTTCCTGTTGTTGTATTAGCTCGCGTTCGCGAATGGTTTTTCTTAGCCAATCGATACAGCGACGCTCGAGGATTCGAAAGCTCCATTTGGGATATGCTGCCGGGTCTGACAAACTCCCCAAATTGCGGCTTATGGACAACAGGCACTCCTGGGTGACATCCTTGGCCGCCTCCTTGTCCTTGAGGCGGTTTAACGCGTACAGGTAGTATCTTTGCTGCCAATTTCGCACTAAGGTGGTGAAGGCATCGTTTTCGCCTTGTTGGCTGCGAATAACCAGCCATTCATTGAGGCTATCCCGTTTCAGTTGGCGCATATCATGCCTTTGAGATATAGGTCGCTGTGGCGCTGGTTTAGTTCGAATCCTGGCGCCAGCTTATACAATTTACTGAAGCGGTTGCAATTTCTTGCCGTTCACCCGAAGCTGGCTCGGTGACTCCATTAGTCCCATCATTTTGCGTTTTAGCGGCGGTCTCCCAGCCCGGTTCTTAGACAATCCTTAAGCTGGCGATGGCGGCGGCGACTGTTACGCGAATATTGGCGACGCTGTGCCTGTCTCGAAAATTCGCCGCCGGCCCACATTCTACGCCAAATAACAGCGGGCCTTCGCAACTAACCGCATAGCCCTTGATTATTGAGAAAATGTGGTTTATTTTCTGGAGCTTGCGGCGATCCAAACAAGAGAGAGACTCCATGATGATGCTGAAGAAGATATTTACTATTGTTGCAATCATTCTAACCACCACGGCGCTGGCCCAGAGCGACTATGAGCCACCTCGTACCGCCTCCGGCAAGCCTAATCTACAAGGCTTCTGGACCAATGCGTCCCTGACCACCATGCAGCGGTCGGATAATTACAAGGACATCGGTCTGATCATTCCCGCGGATCGGTTGCAAGAGCTCACCACCAATCACCATCAGAACGTGCGGCAGGCCACCGATGATAACCAGGTGGCAGGACAGCTGCCAGACGGTAAGGACCTGGGTCGTGGCCGGGGTTACAACGCTTTTTGGGTCGATCCTGGTTCCAAATTTGGCGTGGTTAGAGGCGAGGTGCGGACATCCTGGATTACTTATCCTGAAAACGGCCGCATTCCTTTCTCCGAAGAGGGACTGCAGCTGCGGCGGGCGGGTTTTAGCGGCGGCAGGAGTAGCGATGGGCCCGAGGGCAGGGCGCTGGGTGAGCGCTGCCTGATTGGCTTCGGCAGCACCGGTGGGCCGCCGATGAACAATGTGCTTTACAATAATATGTACCAGATTGTGCAGACCGATGACTACATCATGATCATGGTGGAGATGGTGCACGATGCCCGAATTATTCCCATCAACGGCAGCCACCGACCCGGCGAATTGGAACTCTGGCTGGGTGATTCGATCGCCTGGTGGGATGGTGACACCCTGGTGGTGGAGACCATCAATCTGAACCCGCAGCAAGCGCCGCGAAATGCAGCACCGCTGACGGCACAGGGTAAAGTTATCGAGAGGTTTACCCGCTATTCGGATGAACAGATTTTCTATGAGTTCGAAGTCACCGACCCGACTTACTACCGAGAGCCCTGGCGCGGTGAGATTAGTTTTAATGCAACCGACACCAAGCCCTATGAGTATGCCTGTCACGAAGGCAACTATGGCATGATAGGAATTCTTGCTGGCGCTCGTCGTCTCGAGCAGCTTGAACAATAAGCTGAATAAGTAGCGCAAGGGGCCAACAGGCCCCTTTTATCATTTCGCGTGTTGGTTCCAATCGCCTTCCCGGCACTTGGCCATCTCTATGAACATGAAATATCCGGGCTAGGTGCTCTTCCCCGAATAGCAAACACCCAAAACCTGAAAACTGAACATAAGGCGAAAATCATGCAGAAGCATCGCAGGCTGAGCTGGTCATCTATTATTTTGAGTCTGGTTTTATCTCAGAGCGCACTGGCACAGCGAAACATTCCCACAGACGATCAACAGCTACTGGTGGACGTCTACCGGGAGTTGGTGGAGTACAAGACCACCCGCGAAGAAGAGAACAACACCCTGGCGGTGGAGGGCATGGCGGCCTGGCTGCAGGCGGCTGGTTTCGCCGCCGAAGATATATTTATCGGTGGCGCTTTGCCTCACAAGGGTAATCTGGTTGCACGCTACCACGGCAGCGGTGACGCAGAACCGATCATATTAATGGCCCATATCGATGTGGTTGCGGCGCAGCGTGATGACTGGAATATGGATCCGTTTACGCTCAACGAAGACGAAGAGTATTACTACGGCAGGGGTACTCTCGACGACAAGGCCATGGCCGCGATATTTCTCGCCAACATGATACGCTTCAAGCGCGAGGGCTATGTGCCCAATCGCGACATCATCATCGCCTTGACCTCCGATGAGGAGAGTGGCGGCAGCAACGGCATTGGATGGTTGCTGGAAAATCAGCCTGGCCTGATTCAAGGGGCCCTGGCAATCAACGAGGGCGGTTACGGCCTGCTTCAGGATGGCAAGCCGCTTGCCGTTACCATTCAGGTCGCCGAGAAAATCTTCGCCACCTTCACGCTGACCGCCAGGAATCCGGGGGGTCATTCTTCCCTGCCCAGAGATGATAATGCCATCTATGATCTGGCCGAGGCGCTGCTGCGAATTCGCGCATTCAAATTCCCGGTGGAGATCAACGACGTCATGCGCGTGAGCTTTCAGCGTCAGGCGGAAATTAACACGGGCCAGCGAGCACAGGATTTCCGCGCTCTGCTGCTGGACCCCATACCCCAGGAGTCCCTCGATAGGCTCAGCAGCGAGGCCGCCATCAATGCCCAGTTACGCACCACCGCCGTAGCCACCCTGCTCACCGGGGGACATGCATCGAACGCCCTGCCACAATCCGCCGTGGCCACGATCAACGTGCGCATGCTGCCGGGTTCCGATCCACAGCAGGTACTGAGAACCTTGATCGATGTCGTCGATAATCCTGCAATAGAAGTGCAATACCGGGGGGGAGGCTCAATCACCGACCCATCACCGTTGTCGGAAGAAATAATGGCGGCGGTGGAGTCAGTAACCGAATCGATGTGGCCCGGTGTCACGGTGATGCCAACGATGTCCACCGGCGCCACCGATGGCGCCCGCATGCGCCGCGCAGGAATACCCACCTACGGCGTCTCGGGACTATTTGTCGATCGCAACGATATGCGCATCCACGGCCAGGACGAAAGACTACGCAAGCAATCTCTGCTCGAGGGCTACGAGTTTCTCTACAAATTGACGAAACAGTTAAGTGAGTGAATTAGTGGGGTAAGAATCTGAGATATCCCACAAATTTTCGAGTTCTCACAAAAAGATTAGATTAAAAAAGATTCTGTGAATCGTGCTGGACCTGATTGAACTTATCTGTCGTTTATCCGCGAATTTGAGTTGCCTAGTCCCCTTGCGCACGCCCATATATCCTTCACTTTAGCCAGCGCTGCGGAACTCGCCTGCGGCTCAAACAGTCCTCGCTCAAATCTGTCTAAAGTGAAGGATATAGACATGGCCTGATTGTGCGCAAGGGGGCTAGGCGACT
>JADFIJ010000178.1 GCA_022566775.1 Pseudomonadota bacterium
ATATCCAAAGTCACTTGATCGGTCGGTAGTCAATGTCTCTTTGCCATTTGCGTTGTAGAAAACTAATGATCTCATCTCTACCCTTGAGAAACTTGCCAATGGAGTCAGGTCTCCATCTGCACATTTCGATTCCAGTGTGATGCAATAGGGGGACTTGTGCAATTTGAGACCTGCGCCTCATTGCCACCGTTCACTGCCGCCTTTTTTCTCATCTAATACATGACAAAAGAAAACAGCCTCTCTCCAACTGCTACCAGCAGATACTGCCTGCCATCGACCATAAAAGTCTGGGGAGGATTTGTCATGTTGCCAATTCGAGTATGCCATAGCAGATCTCCATTGCCTGCATCGAACGCAACCATATTGTTGTTGCCATCGCCGGTAAATACCAGTCCGGTCGCTGTTGTCAGTACACCCGCAGCGACTCCGCCGCCGCCTGGCCATTGGTGTCGCCAGACCGCTTCGCCGGTTCTGTAATCGATAGCCTGGAAAGCACTGTCTACGGAACCGATATCGGAACGTAGTTTCCCTCCCAAGCCCATCGATCCACGAGGATCAGGATCGGTCAGATAAAGCATGTTATAGCCATTGTTCTCCTGGGTATAAAACAAGCCGGTGTCGGGGTTATAGGCGGGAGGTTGCCAATTGGCAACGCCCCCTTCCACCGGCGATACCAATGCCCCGGGAATAATCGCTTCCTTCGCCGGGTCGGGCTCGGGCGAGCCACTCTCACGAATCCGCAACGACCAGTTGGCTGTGGCACTGTATTGCCTGGTGACGATATGCTCACCGGTGACGCGATCCACGGTGAAGAAAAAGCCGTTTCTGGAAGCCGTGGACACCAGTTTTCTGGGCTCACCATCGATGACGCCATCGATCAATATCGGCGTTTGTGCCGAGTCCCAGTCGTGCGTATCGTGAGGCGAGGTCTGAAAATACCATTCCATTTTTCCGGTGGTGACATTCACCGCGATCAGCGAACAGGTAAAGAGGTTGTCGCCTGGTCGCGACACGCCGGTATAGGCCGGCGTGGGATTGCCAGTGCCGAAGATATAAAGATCTGTCTCCGGGTCGTAAACACCAGGAACCCAGGCATTGCCACCGCCATGGCTGGCAGCATCGAGATTAGGCCAGGTCTCCAGACCGGGGTCGCCTTCCGCCATCGGCACCGAATAGAGTTTCCAGAGTAATTCACCGTTTGCCGCATCGAATGCCTGGGTGAAACCCGGCTGATCCAGATCGTTACCGGTACCGACAATGACGCGATCGCCGATGACAATAGGTGCCATGGTGGAGAAATATTGCAGTTCAAAACTGGAAATTTCCACATGCCAGTTTTCGGCACCGGTATGAATATTCACAGACACCAGGTAGTTATCTGGGGTTTCGAATAATAAAGAATCGTTCCAGATAGCAGAGCCACGACTACCGATATGAGTTCCCCCGCGGGTTTCCCAGTGGTAGTGCCAGATTTCACTGCCATCTCGTGCATCTAATGCCCAGGTGTGATCGGGCGAGGTGACATAGAGGATACCGTTAACTTCCAGAATGGAGCCCTTAATCGACCCTCCTCTAATATCGATATCTCCTCTGCCCTCGCCGCCAAGTTGGGTGACGATATTACCCGCCGACCCAAAGCGGTTATTCCCCCTTCGAACATTGAAGTTCATCTCCCTGGTCCAGGCCAGAGTCAGGTTTTTTACCGTCTCCTTATTAATCTGTGTGAGACGACTATAGCGTCTGCCGCTATAGTCACCTGAGTAGGTACGCCAATCCCCATCGAGGTCATTTAATATTTCAGCGGGAGCTAACACGACTTCATCCTGTGCCGGTAATTGCAATGGCAGCAGCGACACCAGGATTGCGATTAACGATAAATGCTTCATTTTAATGTCTCCAGATAGGCTGTGACGTCATGGATAGTTTCATCCTCAAGCACGGCCAGTAGTTCCTTGTGCCGGGTCAGTGGGTCATCTATTACGATTCCGGGTGAATCACCGTTTCTGGTAAAACTTCGATAGGCCCCTGCCGGTGTCCGTAGACTCAGGAAGAAATCATCGTAACGGAGAAGCCTGCCACTCACTTGATCGCCATTTGCCAGAGTCACCGTAGCTGTGGTGGTGGTTCCAGTTAGTCCGCCCCGAGTACCCTGCCCGCCCGCGACCCACCTGTTTTGCAGGTCGTATGGATCGACGATGCGGCTGGAAATACCCATCAAATCGCCAGTGACAGAATGGCAGGCAGCGCACTCCTGATTGAAATAGCGTTCACCCGCAGCGGCATCTCCTACCAGGATATCGAGATCGTAGTCCACGGGAGGTGTGCTGCCCTGAGTTTCTGAAGTGGCTAATATGGAATGTATAAAACCGGCTACGGCTTCGATGTCATCTTCATTTAAATTGCTGAAGGCAGGCATTCTGCCCAGTCCTTGCGACACTACCTCGCCAATGACTTCACCGTTAATGTCGTTCAGGACAATTCCGGAACGTAGCAGGTTGGGCCCGCCCTGATCGCCACCACGTAAATCAGCTCCATGGCAGGCACGGCAATTTACCTGGTACAGAGTCTCCCCCCTGGCGATTACTTCCGCTGCCGGCAAGGCTCTTTGCTGGGCCAGGAATGTGGCATTTGGGTTCGCAATGACTAACTCGGGTTCCGTATCCTGAGCACCCGCCGGTAGACCGCATAGCATCAATGTGATGCTCAAGGTGAAATTACGCAATCTCATGGAGATATTCCTCGATTGTTTGTGAAATAAAGGGACAGATCAGGGTAGCAGCGGCAAGCTGCGACCTTGCTTCGCGCTCTGGAAGGCGGTATCAACTATCTGCTGTCCCACTCGACAGATAACTGGATCGAGGGGACCCTCGATTGGCAGCTCATTCTCCAGGCAATGAACCAGGTACTGGATCGGATTCTGGAATGGCGCGTCAAGTGAGTCAACCTCCAGGTCGACGCCCTGGGGATGCTGGCGCGACTGCACCCGAATGGTCGACTCGTAGTCGTAATTGGCAATGGTGCCTTCAGACCCGACGATGACGAATCCGCATTTGGGCTGGGGCTGATGGGTCCACGGGTCGGTGAATGTGCCCCACCGGGTTTCAAATTTTGACAGACCATGGGCATAGCGCGCGATGGTGATGCTGTGCTCATCCACCTCCAGTCCTTCGGCAACATGCAGCATCGAAGTGATTTCCAGCGGCAGCCGTCCGCCCTGAAACCAGGTACCTAAGGTGGTGCCATAGCCGAGATAGTCCAGCAGGGAACCGCCCCCGAGTGCCGAGTCATAGAACCAGCTATCGGGCTTTCTGGCATCGACTTCTGCGGCGGTGGTTTCGACCTTGTCGGCGAGGTGCCACAGCGGCCCCCGATTGCCGTCATAGAAGTGAACCTCGAGGACGTCACCGATGCGACCTTCGTCGATGAGTCGCTTCGCGGTGACATGGGGAGGAAACCATGCCAGTGGCCAATTGATGGCCAGACGTTGTTCGTCGCCCATCGCGGCGGTCATTCGGTCCGCCTCGGCGAGACTGGATGCGAAGGGTTTTTCCATGATGATGTGGGCCCCGAAGGGCGCGATCTGTTCGACGGCCTCGGCGTGGCGTCCAGTGGCCGGACACAGCAGCACAATATCGGGCTTTGTGGATTCCATGCAGCCACGATAATCTGTGAATACGGCCTGGGAAGAGAGTCCGAAGTTTTCGATACTTTGCTCCATTTTCTCCGGATTCGGGTCGCATATGCCGACGATTTCCACGTGCGGATGCTCGAACGCCATTCGCAGATTATCCCCCATGTGCATGTGTTCGAAGTCGATGCCTGCGATTCGCCACGTCTTGCTCATTCATTTCTCCTTGTGGGCTCAGATCTCCATCTGCACATTTCGATTCCAGTGCTGGGCAATAAGGGGCATGTGCAATTGGAACCTGACCCCATAGACTCCTGCTCACAATGGCATTATGCTGGCTGCAGAGACAAATAATACCAATAGTAACGGAGGTTTATCCCATGCGATTTTTCTCAGCACTACTGCTGCTCTGCCTGCTGTCAGTTACATCTTATGGCCAACAACTGGCATCTTTCAATTCTGATGGCCTTACCTATGGCCATGTACACCTCAATGTCTCCGACATGGAACGACACAAAGATATTTGGGTTAACCATTTTGGTGGCAGGCTGGTTGAAAAAGGCAGGAATGCCGAAGGCAGACCATTGCTGACTGCCATCGTGCTAAACAACATGCTGGTGGCACTTTCACCCAGTGATCCGAGCATGCCGTCGAATGAGACAGTGATGGATCACTTCGGTTTCAAGGTCAGAAACATGGATACTTTTCTTGCGAAATGGGAAGCCGACGGACTTGATGTTAGCACTGTAGCTGCCGGCTTCGGCGGCAGAACCTTCATCGGTGCCGAGGGCCAGATTAATGCCTTCGTAGATCTGCCCGGAGGAGCACGGGTAGAGCTCCAGGAAGACCAGGGATTGCAAGAGGAAGTCACTGGCTACCATATTCACTTTAATACGCCTGGTCACGAGGATCTGCTCGCGTGGTATACCGACATTTTTGATTTAGAGGTTAGACCGCGAGGCCGAATCACTACGACCACCAACGTTCCCGGCATGAACCTGAGCTTTGGAGGCAGTGAGGCGGAACGCGCAGCGACTCAGGGTACAGCCATTGACCACATCGGCTTCGAGATTGACGGACTCGAGGAATTTTGCCGTAGACTGGAGGCTAAAGGTATTGAGTTTCAGGTGGCCTACCGTGAGATTCCTGCGATTGACCTGAATATTGCCTATATCATTGATCCCCGTGGAGTTCGCATCGAATTCACCGAAGGCTACGACGAGTACTAGCAATATTGATCTTCGAATGAAAGGGCCAGGCTAAATTCTTAGCCTGGCCCCTTTGATTTTGTTCCGTTCAATTGCACATTTTTCATGCTGGCCACAAGTGCAAATGGAGGCCTGACCCCCACTAGTTTACGTTGCGCCCACCCTCAGGCCAGAATGGCTTGCGTAGTTCGGTCTTCAGGATTTTACCCGCACCGGACAAGGGCAATGGCTCAAGCTGAAATGTCACCGATCGCGGGCATTTGAAACCTGCGATCAGCGTTTTACAATGGATGATCAAGGTATCCTCATCCACCTCGGCCCCGTCTTTGAGTACTACAACTGCATGAACCTGTTCACCCCACTTTTCATGAGGGATGCCGATGACGGCACACTGGTCGACTGACTCATGCTGGTACAGCGCATTTTCGACCTCCGCTGAATAGACGTTTTCACCCCCGGAGATAATCATGTCTTTGACTCGATCGACGATAAACAGGAATCCTTCGTCATCCAGGTAACCGCCATCACCGGTATGTAACCAGCCATCGACAATTGCCTTGCTGGTTTGCTCGGCCATATTGCGGTAACCGAGCATGATGTTGGGCCCGCGCATACAAATTTCCCCGATGACGTCGTTGGCAACTTTTTGATTGCTCTCATCCATGATGCACAGATCGATACCCGGCAGCGCCTGACCCGCAGATTTCATCTTGCCCGCCATGGGTCCTTCGAAAGTATGGCGTTCAGGCGACAATACCGTGATCGCCGGTGCAGCTTCTGTTTGTCCATAGGCCTGACGAAAATCGACGGCAGGTAAAACCTCCATCGCTTTTCTTATGACGGGTTCGGGCATTGGTGAAGCGCCGTACCAGATGCCCTGCAATGACTCCAAGGAGTACTCGCCAATGGCGGGATGGTTGACCATCATGTTGACCATGGTGGGAACGAGCAACATGCGTTGAATTTTATAGTCCTGTACCCCTCGCATGGTTGACTCCGGATCGAACGCTGGTTGAAAGTAGTTTGACCCACACAGTGAGGTCGAGATTAAGCAAACAAACGCGTCTGCAATATGAAACATTGGCGCCACATGCAACATCCGGTCTGCTACCTGCGCTCCCAGCATCGGTATCGCCTGCATGGCATTGACCACCAGGTTAGTGTGGCTCAACATGACGCCTTTCGAGCGACCGGTGGTGCCACCGGTGTAGAACAGCCCAGCCACGTCATCACCTTGACGATTTGCATCTTCGACGGGTTCGTTGTCAACCACATCAGCATAGGCGATGTAGCCTTCCGGCAGATCGCCATCATCAACAAATACAAAATGTTTGACGTGCTGCAGCTGATCTCTTATTTCATCTATCAGCGCGACAAAATTGCTGTCTACTATCAGCACGCTGGCTTCGGAGTCGTTAAGCCAGTAAACCACTTCCGGGCCGGCCAGCCTGGTATTAACCGGTTGGAATACGCCCCCGGCCCAGGGCGTGGCAAACATGAATTCGAAATAGCGATCACTGTTCAGCGCCAGCATGGCGACGCAGCCGTCGCTGCCAATACCCAGCTGCTGTAGGCCATTAGCAAAGCAGGCAATCTTGTGAGCGAACTCACTCCAGGTTTGGGAACGCTCGCCATCTATGGTCGCGACAACCTTGCCGTTGGTTTGTGCGGCCCTGCGAACCAGTTGCGTCATCGAGAACATAGGGTATCTCCAATACTTTAGTTTCAAGCATGATACCCAATATAAGGCGACAGACCACCTTCTATGGAGCGCACTCGGCAGGCGGTGGAGGAATACGCAGACCTTCCCGTACTGGCTGATATTCAAATACCGTATTAAGAGAATTCGGGTCCAGTGTGATCATGTAGAAGTTCGAAGTGTCCGCTCTTGGCCCAGGCTGTGTGAAAACTCTTAGTGAAAAAATAATGTGTTAATGAGAGTGCCCTGCTTTAACTCTTACCATACATTATTGACCTGTAATCGCACTCTCATGCGCGTTTTGGGGGATTTCTATTTACTCCAAATAGTTTTTCCACGGTCTGGGCCGGAAGCGGACCAACTGAAAGGAATATAGCAATGCAATGGAGGAACTATGCTGAGCTAATTGGTGTTGCAACAATCCTTTTAGGTTTGGTTTTTGTGCGACGTGAAATTCAATTGAATAGCACGATAGCTCGAGCTGAATTGAGCGCGGAAACGGCCAGAAATCTCTTTGTTCTGGACCAACGTCTCATGGAGACTGAGATGGCAGAAGTGTGGATCACCGCTATGGAAGACCCTGGTAGGCTAACAATTTCTGAACGCTTATAGATAAATACTTTATTAAAGAATATTTTGATGCAATACAATCGAGAATGTTACTACCTAGATTTAGGTATTTTCGTCGAATGTGAAAGCATCCCACGAAACACTGCGCTGGAGTATTTTGGGAGTGAATATGGTCGGGCGTATTGGGAGTCCGCCACAAATCGTTTAGTTAGACCATATATAAGAAGTTTAGTCGATGAAGTATTGTCCGAGTCGAGCGCTTCAGATAATTACTTGCAATTTGACAATGAAATCACAAGCAGATTAAAAAATTGAATGTCCACTTCTGGCTCCGAAAGCGGGCATTGGGAAATTTTTACATAATAGACCAAAAAGCATGCCCAGAAGGTCTGCTCCAATTAGTCCAACTCCAAAATGGCAAGATTTACATAAACTTGTCAACACAGCGATGATGGATTGCGGAATTGCCCTTTTGTAATTGGTGAGCACATAGCAGTGGCGACACTGGTCAGGGCCGAGTACTATAGTTAGGTACTGTGAGCCAAAATAATTGTATTTCGCCGCATTTGATCACTAATGGATTCAGCCAGGGAGTGATAGATTTACCCATCAAAAAATATAGAGGATTCTCAACATGAAAAAGAGTCTCACCG
>JADFIJ010000179.1 GCA_022566775.1 Pseudomonadota bacterium
GGCCGCATGAAGGCGGCGGAAAAAACCGATGTCATGGCGCGGTTTAAAGCCGGGCAACTGCAGTTACTGGTAGCGACCACCGTCATCGAAGTCGGGGTTGACGTGCCCAATGCCAGCCTGATGGTGATCGAAAATCCCGAACGGCTCGGCCTCGCCCAATTACACCAGTTGCGCGGCAGGATCGGCCGTGGCACAAAGAAAAGCCATTGCATCATGCTCTATCAGAACCCCCTGTCTAGCGCCGGCAAGCAGCGCTTGACCGTGCTAAGGCAGAGCAATGATGGTTTCTACATTGCCGAAAAAGACCTTGAGCTCCGCGGGCCAGGCCAGATATTGGGTACCCAGCAAACCGGGCTGATGCGCTTCAAGGTTGCCGACATTGTGCGCGATGCTAATCTGCTTGATGAAGTGCGCGCAGCCTCTGAGCAGATCATGAGCCAGTATCCGGACATCATCGACCCCTTGATAGCACGTTGGCTCGGCGAGAAAATCAACTACGCAAAGGTTTAGCAGTCGAGATCAATATCTTCTATGCTATCTGACCTTAACCCTGTCCTGGCGGTCCCCACTTAAAAATCATGTATTCCCTGCGGTCACTATGGTCAACGACGCTGACCCGATTTCAATCTAAATTTCCGAACTTTTATGCCAAATTGCCAGCCTTCGCCGAGTTGGCCCGGCTCGATAAACCCATTGGCATCTACTTGTTGTTATGGCCGACCATCGGCGCCCTGTGGTTGGCAGCGGAAGGCGTGCCGCCGTTGTCATTGCTGTTTATCTTTGCTACGGGAACGGCTGTCATGCGATCGGCGGGTTGTTGTATTAACGACTTTGCCGATTACAGAATCGATAGCAAGGTGACCAGAACTCGGCAACGGCCGCTGGTCAGGGCTGCGCTCGATCGACGCGACGCCATGGCCTGCTTCATCGCCCTCTCGCTGACCGGCTTTGCTCTGGTGCTGCTAACGAATCAGGCCACGATCCTGCTATCTCTGGTTGCCATCGTGGTAGTGGCGATCTACCCCTTCATGAAGCGGATTACCAACTTACCCCAGGTAGTGCTTGGGATTGCCTTCTCATGGGGTATTCTCATGGCGTTCACTGCCCAGACCGGTGCCATCCCGCAGAGCGCCTATTTGTTGTTTGTGGCTAATTGCCTGTGGGCCGTGGCCTATGACACCCAGTATGCGATGGCTGACCGCGAATCCGATATTGAGATCGGGGTGAAGTCGTCCGCTATACTGTTTGGTGATGCCGATAAACCCATCATCGCATCCCTGCAAGTCATGTTTATTCTGGCCATGTGGTTAGCCGGCAGGCAATTTGAGCTGAGTGGGTTTTACACTGCGTCCCTGGTGATCGCCAGTGCCTTGCTCTGTTATCAACAAGTCCTGATCAAGGACCGCCTGGCCGGTCCCTGCTTCGAGGCTTTTCTCAATAACAATTGGGTTGGTGCAGTGATATTTGCGGGTATCGTTCTGGGCTCGCTGTGAAAGCTCGAGAGTCCCTGAAGCGGGTTAGCAGCTGAATGCTTGTATACCGGTTTGCGCTTTACCCAGGATCAATGCATGAATGTCCTGGGTGCCTTCATAGGTATTCACCACTTCGAGATTCTGGGCATGACGCATGACTGGAAATTCGTCCGAGATGCCATTGCCCCCCAACATGTCCCGGGCTTCTCTGGCCGTCTCCAGCGCCTTCAGACAGGAGTTTCGCTTCAATAAGGAGATCAATGGCGCCGCCAGTTTGCCCTGATCCTTGAGTCGGCAGGCCTGTAGACATCCCAGTAGTCCCAGCGAAATATCCGTCTGCATGATCGCCAGTTTCTTCTGAATCAGTTGGTTGGCCGCCAGTGGCCGGCCGAATTGTTTACGGTCCAGGGTGTATTGCAGGGCGGTATGCCAGCAAGTTTCCGCGGCTCCCAGAGCACCCCAGGCAATGCCGAGCCGGGCCGAGTTTAGACAGCTGAAAGGGCCATTGAGACCTTGGGCATGGGGTAATTTATTTGCTTCGGGAACCAAGACTTCATCCATTACTATCTCGCCAGTCACCGAGGCCCTCAACGCCAGCTTGCCCTCGATCTTGGGTGCGCTGAGTCCTTCCATGCCCTTGTCGAGAATGAAGCCACAAATGACACCGTCGTCATCTTTCGCCCAGACGATGAATACATCTGCAATCGGGGAATTCGTGATCCAGTTCTTGGCGCCGGATAAACTGTAGCCACCGTTAACGGATTTCGCCCGGGTGATCATGCCTCCAGGATCGGATCCATAGTCAGGCTCGGTCAGGCCGAAACAGCCAATAAGTTCCCCAGTAGCCAGCTTTGGCAGGTACTTCTGTTTTTGCTCTTTGCTGCCAAATTCGTTGATTGGATGCATCACCAGGGAGGACTGCACCGACATCATCGAGCGGTAGCCGGAATCAACCGCTTCGATCTCCCGCGCCGCCAGGCCATAACAGACGTAATTCACCCCTGCACAGCCGTATCCCTCAATGGTGGAGCCGAGCAGGCCGAGGGCGCCCATCTCGAGGAAGATGGCTGGATCTGTCACCTCGTTGCGGTAGGCATCACGCACCCTGGGCAGGAGTTTATCCCGGGCATATTGCTTCGCGGTGTCTCTCACCAGCCGCTCCTCTTCTGAAAGTTGCTGCTCCATCAAAAAAGGATCTTGCCAATTAAAAGCCGCGTCGTCCGATCTGACAGACATATTCATCTCCTGGTAAGAAGGATTTCCTGGGCTGCGCCCGAAGTCACAGATGACCTCGCTGAGCATGAACCGGAGTTAGCAGCTGCGGTATTCGGGTAGATGCAGCCAATCCCAGGCGCCGTATTCTAGCAAATTCGCCTGCCATTCTCTAAATAGTCTACTCTGGTATGGACACTACGATGAACGCCCACATTAAGCCGGGATTGCGACAGACATTTTGATAGAATGCACCATGGATGTTTCTCACATACTCGATTCTCTCAACGAGCCACAGCGTAATGCGGTTGCCAGCCCCGCGACCAACCTGCTGGTGTTGGCGGGTGCGGGCAGTGGCAAGACCCGGGTGCTGGTGCACCGTATCGCCTGGCTGCTGCAAGCGGAGCAGGCGTCGCCCTTCTCCATCCTGGCGGTTACATTCACCAACAAGGCGGCGCGAGAAATGCGCGGCCGCATCGAATCTCTGCTCGGCCAGACGTTTAACGGCATGTGGGTTGGCACCTTCCACGGGCTTGCCCACCGGCTGCTTCGAAACCACTGGCGGGAAGCCGGCCTGGTACAGGACTTTCAAATTCTCGACAGCGACGACCAGTTCAGGCTGATCAAGCGCATCAATCGCACCCTGCAGATCGACGAAGATAAATGGCCGGCAAAACAGTGCCAGTGGTATATCAACTCGCAAAAAGACGAAGGCCTCAGGGCCGCCAATATCGAATACTTCGACGACGGCTACACCAAGACTATGCTGGAGATTTACCGGGCTTATGAAGAGGCCTGTAACCGCGGCGGCATGGTCGATTTCGGCGAGATTCTGCTGCGAGCCCATGAATTGTGGCTCCACAACCCCCAGATTCTCGCCCACTATCAGAAACGCTTTCGGCATATTCTTGTGGATGAATTTCAGGATACCAACGCCATTCAATACGCCTGGCTGCGGGTGTTGGCCGGCACCGACAATCAGCTGATGGTGGTGGGGGATGATGACCAGTCAATCTATGGCTGGCGTGGCGCCAGGATCGAGAACATCCAGCAATTCAATGTGGACTTTCCCGGGGCCGAAATTCTGCGCCTGGAACAGAACTACCGGTCCACCGCAATCATCTTGCAGGCAGCAAACAAGTTAATCGCAAATAATCAGGGGCGCCTCGGCAAGACCCTCTGGACCGAGGACGGCGACGGCGAGACCATCAGTCTGTATGAGGCCTTCAATGAACAAGACGAAGCCCGCTTCATCGTCGATCGACTTCAGGATTGGTTCGCCGCCGGCAACAGGCGCTCCGACTCGGCGGTTTTGTACCGTTCTAATGCACAGTCGAGGGAGCTGGAAGACGCACTGCTACGCGTTGGCATGCCCTACAGAATTTATGGCGGCCATAGGTTTTACGAACGCCTTGAGATCAAGAATGCCCTCTCCTACCTGCGTTTGTTAGTCAATCGGGACGACGATACATCTATGGAACGCATCATCAATGTGCCCACCCGGGGGATTGGCGGCCGCACCCTCGAAATGGTTCGTTCCCTGGCGAGATCTGAAAACTGTTCGCTGTGGCAGGCCTGTGTGAGGTCGGTGAATGAATCCCATCTGAGTGCCAGGGCGGCGAACGCGGTATTGGCATTTCTCGAGTTGATCGACACGCTGGATTCCGCCTGTGATCGACTACCCTTACATGAAAAAACCGAACACATCATCGCCAACAGCGGCCTGGTGCAGCACCACGAAAAAGAGGGCGGCGAAAAAGCTCGGGCTCGAATCGAAAATCTCGAAGAGCTGGTGACCGCGGCCAGCAACTTCGACGATGTCACAATCTATGCAGAAAGCGATGAACAGACCCAGGCCGAAACTGCAGCAGAATTCGCGCCTGATTCGAAAGCCTTCCTCGCGGCTTTCCTGGATCAGGCCGCACTCGACGCCGGCGATACCCAGGCCCAGGAATCTGATGATGCCGTGCAGTTGATGACCTTGCATTCTGCCAAGGGCCTGGAGTTTGAGCTGGTTTTCATGGCTGGCATGGAAGAAGGCTTGTTTCCTCACAAGATGTCCATGAATAATATCTCCGGGCTCGAAGAGGAACGCCGGCTTTGTTATGTGGGAATCACCAGGGCAAAGAAGAAGCTGTATCTCTGCCACGCCGAATCAAGGCGCCTGCACGGCGATGTGAATCTCTGCCGCCCCTCGAGATTCATCAAGGAGATACCGGATGAGCTGGTGGATGAGATTCGGCTGAAAACAACCATAAGCCATCTGCCATCCCGACCCGACAGAAACAGCAGGAGCCTCGGCCGACGTCTCGGCGGCCATATCGAGGTACCGGAAACCGGGCTGTCTCTCGGCCAACGCGTGGCTCATGGCAAGTTCGGCGAAGGCGTGATACTCAATTATGAAGGCCAGGGTCCGAACGCCAGAGTCCAGGTGAATTTCGATGCCGCCGGCAGTAAATGGCTAGTATTATCCTACGCCAAACTGGAAGTATTGGCTTAACAGGATTAATGATATGCGAACATTCTTTCTATTGGTCATGCTCGTGCTTATCGGCGCCTGTAGCGAGCAGACTTCGAGCACCGGTCTCAAGCCGGTCCCTGGCAACGACGAGACGATCTATGAGTGGAAGTTAATTACTTCCTGGCCAAAAAACCTGCCCGCCCTGGGGACTTCACCGCAACATTTCGCTGACATCGTGGAGAAAATGAGCAATGGCAGGATGCGAATTCGGGTTTACGGCGCCAATGAACTGGTTGGCGGCCTGGAGGTATTTGATGCCGTATCACAGGGCGTGGCAGAAATCGGTCATACCGCCGCTTACTACTGGCAAGGAAAGATACCTGGCGCCCCATTTTTCGCAACCATCCCCTTTGGCCTCACCGCAACGGAAATGAACGCATGGCTGGCCTTCGGTGGGGGCAATGAATTATGGCGGGAGCTTTATGCGCCCTTCAATTTGATACCGGTCCGCGGCGGCAATTCTGGCACCCAGATGTTCGGCTGGTTTAACAAGGAAATTAATTCCCTCGCAGACCTGCAAGGTCTGAAGATGAGAATTCCTGGCCTTGGGGGTGAAGTCTTCCGGCGAGCCGGTGGCACCCCGGTGACGATGCAAGCCAGCGAAGTCTTCACGGCACTGCAAACCGGCGCCCTCGATGCAGCCGAATTTGTCAGCCCCTATAATGATCTGGCCGCCGGTTACCATACCGTGGCCGACTATTACTACTACCCCGGCTGGCATGAGCCCGGCTCCACCCTGGAAACCCTCTTTAACAAATCGGCAATGGAGTCACTGCCCGCCGATCTGCAGGAAATTTTGTACGCCGGTGCCGAAGCCATGAATCAATTGCTGATGGACGAGCTGACCGCTAAAAATAATGAGGCCTTGCGGGTACTGATAGAAGAGCACGGGGTGGAATTGCGTAAATTGCCCGACGAGGTACTGATCGAATTACGAAGAATTTCCGATGAGGTAGTGAGGGAATTGTCTCAGGCCGATGCCGTCACACTGCGGATCTATGAGTCCTACAAGAATTTTCAGGACGGCGTGCAGAACTACCATCGCATCTCTGAAGAAGCCTATATCGCGGCGCGGAACCTTCCTCAAATCCTTCCAGAAAACCCCGCATCAAAGCGTTCAGCAGATCCCCGTTAAACTGGACGGCGACTACTTCGACAAGGGCCGGGGATTGCCTTCTTCATCTATGGCCACAAAAACAAACAGGCCTTCTGCGGCCTTGCTGGGGATTTGCCCGGTGTCCCAGCTCGACGTCCAAACCTCAACGCCTATATGCATAGAAGTGCGCCCGGTTTTCACTATGACCGTGTAACAACTCACTGTAGAGCCCACGCTTACCGGTTTAAGAAAGGCGATATTCTGAATTGCTACCGTGGCTGCCCTGCCCCGGGCCACCTTCCTGGAGGCGATGCCGGCCGCCAGGTCCATTTGAGACACCAGCCAGCCGCCGAAAATATCGCCATTGGCATTGGTATCTCTAGGCATCGCCAGAGTCTGCAGCGCGAGTTCACCCAGTGCTGCGGGGGCCGCTTCGTCTTCTGTGTTCATTTTGGTATCACCATTACATGGGAAGTGATTGCCCCACGCTTTTATCCCAGCAGCGAAGGCAGCCAGGTGGCCAATCCAGGCCACAGGGAAAGTAGCAACATCAGCCCCAGCTGCATGATAACAAATGGCACTACACCCCTGTAGATATCGGCTGTGTTTATTTCAACCGGGGCTACGCTGCGCAAATAGAACAGGGAAAAGCCGAAGGGCGGGGTTAAAAACGATGTCTGCAAATTGACCGCGATCATTATCCCCAGCCACACAGGATCCACGCCCATGGCTAACAGGATGGGTCCCACTATGGGCACAACCATAAAGGTAATCTCGATGAAATCGAGGATAAAGCCCAGGAAAAAGATCAAAATCATGACGGCAAGCATGGCGGAGAAGATCCCGCCGGGTAAATTATTGAGCAGGTTTTCGATCAGGCTATCGCCACCGAAGCCTCGAAATACGGAGGAAAATATCGTCGCTCCTACTAAGATCAGATAGACCATGGAGGTCACGCGCATGGTCTCGATAGACACTGCATGCAATATTTTCAGATTCAGGGCCCGCTTGATCAGCGCCAGTAACATCGCTCCCAGGGCACCCACGCTGGCGGCCTCGGTAGGGGTCGCAACGCCCCCGAGTATGGAGCCGAGGACCGCTACCATGAGAATCACCGGGGGCAGCAAGCCTTTGATCAGGGCCACCAGCAAGGCCGATTTTGCCGGTGAGTCATTCTGATGCTGCAGCGGTGGCGCGTCGGCTGGCCGGATTAACGCGATCACGGCGACATAGGTGCCATAAGCCAACACCAGGATTAGTCCCGGAATAATCGCCCCGGCAAACAAGTCTCCTATGGAAACAAAATCCGGGGCAAATATTCCGCTGTTGAGTTGGGCCTGCTGATAGGCGTTAGAGATCACCTCTCCAAGCAATACCAGACAGATCGATGGCGGTATTATCTGACCCAGGGTCCCGGTGGCGCACAGGGTTCCGCAG
>JADFIJ010000180.1 GCA_022566775.1 Pseudomonadota bacterium
CTGGGTACGATTGCATTCATCCTGTATCTGCCATCCACCATGAGCGGATACGAGATCAAACCTTTCAATCTGTTGCAGCGAATACTCACCGAGCCGCAGGTACTCCTCAATTACGTCTTGCATATTGGTTTACCGCTGCCTGGAAATTTTGGGATTTACCACGATGACTTCCGCGTCTACCAGGGAAGCGTGGATCTGCTCTGGGCCGGTAGCGGAATCTTGCTGGTGTTCGCTGCACTGACAGCGGCCGTGATTTACCGAAAACGCTGGTCGCTGCCTGCATTTGCGGTCCTCTGGTTTCTGGTTGGACACGCGCTGGAATCCACGATCCTGCCGTTGGAAATCTATTTTGAGCACCGCAACTATTTGCCCTTGTTTGGGCCCGTATTTGCCTTCACCGTTCTGGCCTCGAATTACCTCTCTGTCACTCGTCGAGCGTTTGCACCAGCGAAGGTGTTAGCACCGCTGCTGCTGGTGAGTGCGTGTGCGCTGGTGACGAGAAATGAAGCGATACTCTGGGGCGATCCCTTGGCCCAGGCCTATGATGCGGTGGCTATACATCCTCAGTCCCGCCGCGCCAATGGTGTTTTAGTGCGAACACTTTCTAGCGAGGGCGAAGTTGTTGCCGCATTTGAGCATCATCGAGAATATACCCTCGCATCTGGTGCGGGCATCGCTAATTACATTCGCTGGTTGGAATTTTCCTGCCTGTTATCGGATATCACGCTGCCCGATGATGAGACACTTCGGCAGCAGGCAAAGGAGTCTGCCCATGACTACTCGAGTATCTTTAGCTTAAACAGCCTCAGCGCCGGGATTATTAACGGAAGTTGCAGCGGACTGTCGGTGGATAAGGTTCTATTGGTTCTAGAATCGTTGCAACAGAACCAGGCCTATGCCGTGAGCCAGCCGGACCTCCTACAACTAGAGGCACTCTTGCGCGCGAATCGTGCAGAATTTGAAGCGGCGATCGAGCTCGCAAAGCAGTCTTATGACATTCGACCGGATGTGCGTACCGCTTTGTATAAGACGGCCTGGTTACTGCAGAAAAACGATGTAGCAGCGGCCACGGCGGAACTTGAAGCAATTTCGCTTGCCCATGCCAGTGCGCTGCAAAGCAGTTCAAGTCTCGCCGCACAGTATGCGAATTTACGGGCGCAAGTAAACGCGCAATCGAATTAGTAGTTTCGCGTTGTCGTCCCTATGCTAGACTCGAATCTGATCTCAGCCACACAGACATCCTCCTCGGGAGTGCGTGACAGTGACTCAACAGCGAATTTCTCGCCGAGCCTTTCTTCGAACCACCGGCGATGTGGCGCGTGGTTCTTGTATTGCATTGACACTGCCAATGATACTGGCTGCCTGTAATCGAGCGACAGAGGCAAGACTCAACGGCGAAGATTTTCAAACTCTCAGCGAGGAAGAGGCGAGAGAGTTTGACGCCATCGCCGCCAGGATTATCCCCTCAGACGGAACTCCTGGAGCGACTGAAGCCGGTGTCATTTATTTTATCGATAATGTGCTGGGAGATGGTAGAGAAGAGCAACATGCAACTTTGCAAGAAGGGCTGAGGCAGTTGCAAACGGCAGCGGTCATGAACTACGACACGGCTTACTTTTACCTGTTAGAGCCAAGTCAGCAAGACCAGCTATTGACTGATATAGAAAAGTCAGAATTCTTTACCAGCATTAGATACCTCACCGTTGCTGGCATGTTTTCCTTACCTGAATACGGCGGTAATCGGGATAATCTTGGATTCGATCTCATTGGCTTCGAAGACCGCCATGCCTGGCAGCCACCTTTTGGCCACTACGATAAAGATTACGCAGAGACAGGAGAGTAGCGATGGCGCAAGCTCTTTCTGCGTCTTTTCCAACGAGAGAAGCAGTCGATTTCGTGATCGTGGGTTCCGGTGCTGCCGGTGGCATCATCGCTAAAGAATTGTCCACCGCTAGTTTTTCCGTTGTCCTCCTGGAACAGGGTCCGTATCTGCAGGCCGCAGATTTTAAGCACGATGAATGGGGTTACGAACACAATTCCGATCTGATGTGGGGCGCTCATCATGGGCATCCTCAAACATTCCGTAGATCAGAAAGTGACACCGCAAAATTAGTCGAGTTTGCGCTTGGTTATGCACACAACGTGGGTGGAAGTAGTGTGCATTTCTCTGGAAATTTCTGGCGACTGCGAGAAATTGATTTTATTGAAGCCAGTGTTCGTGGGCCGATCGCCGGAACCAATTTTGTTGACTGGCCGATCAGCTACGATGAGTTGGAACCTTATTACACGAAGGTAGACTGGGAAATCGGTGTCTCCGGCCTGCAAGGTTCCTGGGATCCACCGCGCTCTCGCGATTACCCTTGTCCACCGATGCCGGTAAAATCGCCTGGTGTGTTACTGGAACGAGCGGCCAAGAAACTGGGTTACACTGCCTATCCGGCGCCCGTTGCCATACTTTCCCAGCCTTATAATGGCCGACCGGCCTGTATTCACTGTGGTTTCTGTAATGGTTATGGTTGTGAGGTTAATGCCAAGTCTTCTTCTATGGTGAGTATGATTCCGCTGGCGTTGGCCTCTGGTAACTGTGAGCTGAGAACGGCGTGTACTGTTTTCCGGATCGACACCAACCAGGCAGGACGTGCTACCGAGGTGGTGTATTGGGAAGCAGATGGTACCGAGCAAGCCCAGCGAGCAAACGCCGTGGTGCTGTGTGCCAACGGAGCGGAGACCCCAAGATTATTGTTCTTGTCTGAATCAGATCGCTTCCCCGATGGCCTGGGAAATTCCAGCGGCATGGTGGGCAAGAATCTGATGTTCAATGGCTGGTGTCAGGTTGCCGGTTTATTCGATGAACCGGTCAATGCCTTTAAGAGCATTCCGGCAACGCGAGTCGTGCACGATTTTTACACGCTCGATGAGAATCTCGGTTTTTACGGTGGTGGCGGTATCGACTCGCGCCATCCTTTCGGTGGTCTTCCTATGGCAACCGCCAGTAGTGGCGGATTATTTGGAGGTCCGTCCTGGGGCAGTGAGTATAAGCAAAACCTGCAGCAGGAATTTAGTCATACCGCGGCGTTCGAAGGCCATACTACCTCCTTGCCGCTGGCCAGCAACAACGTCACTCTGGATCCTGATTTAAAGGACAAGTGGGGTCGACCGGCGCTGCGAACTACTTACATGGATCACCCGGACGACATGGCTACCATGAATTATTTTATGCAGCGCTCATTGGAGCTGATGGATGCCGCCGGTGCGATACAGAAGGTTGGATTCTACGGCGAAGAAGGGTCGGACTGGGCGGTACATCTATTGGGTACCTGCCGCATGGGCAATGATCCTGGGACATCAGTGGTGGACAAATTCAACCGCTCTCACGATGTGCCGAATCTGTTCATGTGCGACGGGAGTAGTATGGTGACCTCCGGTCGTGGTCAGCCCACCATGACCATCATGGCGCTGGCATTCAGAGCGGCTGACAATATTATCGCGGCGGCGGGGCGTGGTGAGATTTAGCAACCCACTTGCGGACACCGAAAAGACCAGGTTGCGCAACTGGGTACGGGAGAAGTTCGGGTGCTGCTTCGAGATCGTGCTGGAAATTTGCAATGAGATCCCGTCGACCGGAGCGGGCAAGTACGATGCATTCATCTTCCACGTGCCCTGATTGAGAACGAATTGGATGCCCACAGAATTTACCTCTGTTGTAGAGTCCGGGCACGCATCCGAGGGTACTCCTGGTAGCTTACCGGTGCCGGTAACTCACTTTTAACTTGATGCGGCCTCAAAACTTTCATTTTGGACATCAAATCCTTCTGACATCCAGGCTTCGATGCCGCCCACCAGAGGAAAGACACGGTCGATACCCTTTTGCTTTAGTTGCAGTGCCACACGGGCGCTCGATGCTTCATTGGGTCAGCTGCAGTAGAGTACGATATCTTTGTCTCTGGGGATCAATTGGTGATGCTCTGCAATTTTTTCCATAGGCACACGCACGGCGCCGGGCAGGGCGTAAGGCAGTGCATTAAAATCCATGCGATGCCTTAAATCGATGATGTATAGTGCTTCCCCAGCGTTCAGTTTCTGGTTCACTTCGACTGGCAAAAGCATACGCATGCGCAAGGAGCGCAGAAATAATTGACGTTGCACTAACTTGAACCCGAGAAACGTGGCGAACAGACCGATAACGATGATCGCGGCGATAACACCCAGTTCGGAAAAACGCGTGGCAATACCGGTCAACTCAGCGCTAAACCAGTAACCAATGAACGTCAGCACCGATGCCCAGAGGGTCGCGCCAAAGATATCCAAAGCTAAAAATCTGATTGTCGGCATTTGTATTAAACCAGCCATCGGTGGCGCAATAGTCTGTAAACCGGGGATAAATTTGGCGATGACTAGAGAAAATGAACCGAGCCGCTCAAAGGATGTTTCCGTTTTCCGAACGCAGTAGTCTGGTTCCAGTGAAATACTACAAAGTAAGCCGAGTACCTTTCCACCTCGAGTCTTGCCAAGATAAAACCACAATAAATCAGCCGGGATACACGCAAGTACGGTAAGGAGTATGACCATATAGGCACTCATTTCTCCTGTGCCTGACAGGGCTCCTGCCGCCAAGATAACGGCAATCGAAGGTAACGGTAAGCCAACCTGATCCAGAAAGATAAAAATGAACAATACCAGGTAACCGTATTCAATTAAGAACTGCATCCAATACTCCTCCACACGAAATAAAGAGTCTATGTCTATCGTGTCTTAATCACCACCCTGTTTCGACACGCGTTTGGCCATGGGTGGTGGTCAAGTAAATCTTTTTTTGTGGATGTCCATTGTGGATGTCCAATATTAGAATATTAGATATTAGTAGCGCTTCCAATAATTTTCCTGGTTTGCACGGGTCCTTCGTCTTAGTTACCTTGAGCGCTGTTGTTGATGTAAACGGAACCAGCCGGGCGGCGTTATACACGCTGTGAGCAGCGGATCTCATATCGAGAAGAATTCAAAATAGAGAGGGTTTCCATCGAGTCAAGATGCGCGCCGATCCCTTTGCCAGGCGGTAGAGCTGAGGATGATTCTCCTCCTCCGGGGGCAATACATTGGCCCGTTTTTTACATCCAGGGTAGTCACCGTTACTCGCTCTGAACCGCACCAGTAATTACGCGGATAAAATGTCATCAAGGAGTATTCATGCTATCTGTAGCATATGCTAAAACTATCGATAGAGAGTTACCGATCAATAGAATGCTCTGCCGTCTATTTTCTTTGATAGTCCTGCTCGGTGGTTCAGCTCACTGTTATGGCGAACATGCAAGCGTGGTAGATGCCAACGACCTGTCGATCGATATCCCGGCCCTACAAGTCGGCTCAGAATATTATCAGGTTGCACTGTCATATGCTGCCCCTAACTGGATCGTGTCAGACGCTAATTTAATCCCGTTAACCGATCCATCAGGCATATTTGAAAACGGTGAACTCGCATTATCCTGCGTTATTTATAATGATGTAGAGTATGCGGTGACCATGAATTTAGTGGAGGCTGAATCCGAAATTATCATGTTCACGCTAGGCGCAGTAGATGCTAATCCTGGTTGCAGCACGAACTTCGGTGGCGCACTCAGCAGTTCGCCTAATATCCTGCTCATCGTGGCTGACGATCTCGGCTTCGATGATCTGCCGGTTGCCGCAGGTGAGGATTCGGTCACTGCGAATCTCTATCGACTGGCCGCCGAGGGCACAAGGTTTGATCGCTTCTACACCGCGGGCGATGTCTGTGCCCCAACGCGCGCATCGCTGCTGACGGGTCGGTATCCGCAACGCTACGGCTTCCGGAACCCTCCAAGGGGTTTGCCTCGAGAGATCACGACACTGCCGGAGCTCCTCCGCGACCACGGCTACGTGACGCATCACGTTGGCAAGTGGCACCTAGTGATATGATTCATAAATATACGTCATTATATAGTCATCTCGGTTACCTTCCTGGCCAATGGTCGGAGGGAAACAATGCGTGTCGCAGCCGAGATCCACCTCACCAAGAGTCAGCGGACAACACTTCAGCAATGGTCCAGAGGGCGCAAGGTTGCCGTGCGGCAGGCGCAACGCGCCAAAATGATCCTGCGGGCTGCGCAGGGGAGGTCGAATCAGGAGATCGCCGCCCAACTCGGCGTGAAGGTTCACACCGTAGGGCGTTGGCGCAACCGGTTTGCAGAACTGGGCATCGCGGGCATTGAGAAGGACCTTCCGCGTGGAGGACGTCCGCGGCAGCCGCGAGAGCGAGTCGAAAGCGAGATCATCCGCAAGACGACGCAGGAAACACCGAGCAACGCGACCCACTGGAGCACACGCTCGCTCGCAAAGGAGTTGGGGGTCACGCAGTCGATGATTCATCGCGTCTGGAAAGCCAACGGCCTCAAGCCTCATCGAGTTCGCACCTTCAAGTTGAGCCGCGACCCGAACTTTGAAACCAAGCTAATCGATGTCGTGGGGCTCTATCTCAATCCCCCCGAAAGGGCCCTGGTCCTCAGTGCCGACGAGAAGAGCCAGATCCAGGCGCTCGATCGGACACAACCCGGATTGCCGATGGTCCCCGGGCGGTGCGGAACGATGACCCATGACTACAAGCGCAACGGCACCACGACGCTGTTCGCAGCGATCGACATGGCCCAAGGGAAGGTCATCGCGTCGTGCATGCCTCGTCACAGGCATCAGGAGTGGATCAAGTTTCTGAAACAGATCGATCGGGAGACTCCGTCCGATTTGGAGATCCACTTGATCGTAGACAACTACGCCACGCACAAGCACCCGAAGGTGAAGGCATGGCTAAAGCGGAACCGACGCTTTCATGTCCACTTCATTCCAACCAGCAGTTCTTGGCTCAATGTCATCGAGCGATTCTTTCGTGACCTCGACACGAAGCGGCTACGTCGGGGTGTATTTCAGAGTGTTCCCGAACTCATTGACGCCGTAATGAGTTACGTCGACGGCCACAACGATGATCCGAGTCCGTTCGTCTGGTCCAAGACTGCCGAGGAAATCATCGAGAAAGTAGGGCGAGCCAGGCGGGCATTGGATAATGCCCCAACTGCGTGAATCACATCACTAGCATCACTACAGGGTGGCGCCCAGGCCGCCCAACAGAGCGCCGCCCTGAACGGCGAGAGCATGGTGAACTTCTGCAGAGACCTCGATCTCTACCAGGATTCCCTCGAAAAGCCTCTGCCCTGGGAAGTCTGCGCTAGGAGCCTGAGCTAGTTCGAATAAAACTCGCAGAACTGGTTCGCGAAGTCTTCCAGCTGATCGGCCGGCAGATTGTTGATACCGGCCGCGGCCTCGCGCCCCCCGCCGGTGGGAAAGCGGCGACACAGTTCGACCGCGCCAACTTTGTTGTTGAGAGGCGCGCGAACGCTCACGAGATAGGTGCCATCCGCCCGCTCGGTCACCACCGCGTGCGCCCTCTCGGGTGATGCATTGGCGAGATCGTTGCTGAACACCCCGCTCACTCGCCTGGCCCAGGGCTGGTCTGGAAACATGAACATCGCAGCGGCCTGGGTTTTGCGACTCGATGCTATCTTTCGGGCGCGCGCCATGTCTTCGCGGTAGCCGGTTGCGAGCTTGTCGAAATGCTGTGCTGCGTCGCGCACGAAATCCAGCGGCTTGGCATAAACCGAAACCAGCTGGTAGAGATCCTTGGGACGGAAGTGGAGATCTCG
>JADFIJ010000181.1 GCA_022566775.1 Pseudomonadota bacterium
TTGTCGGTGATCACCTGTAGCGAGTCCAGTAGTGCCCTGGCGGCGGCGGGGGTGACATGGGAGTCAACTACCAGGGTGTCAAATTCACCCACCAGCACCATGGCGTTGCTCATGGTGAAGACAGATCCGGTACCGGTGGCGAACCAGACGCCGTCGGCGACCTCGATGAATCGATGGGTATCGGATTCGACCACTCTATCTTGCGCCAGAGCAGGCGCAGACATCAGCAACACGCAAAGCAGGCTATAAAAAATGGGAAAACGGGCTATTCTGGTTTTCATCTGAACTGGCTCTCCTGATCCTATTTGACAAGTTACCCCTTGGTAACTCGATTTTTGCTATTAAACTTGTTATTGCGCTGCGGCGCTAGTCTGGTGTTCTGTGAACTCGCCGCGATCGGGCAACGCATAAGAAACTGAAATCTTCAGTAACCTAATCTTGGCATCTAGCGTCTAAATCAATATGGAGACGAAACGCTATCGGGCCATAGGGAAAAGGCACACTAGCCTACCGCGAAAAGACTGTAAAGGAAGTCGTGCTTCGCGATCAAAAAATGGTTAAAACCACCAATTATTAACCCGATCGCGCGGAGAGAATAAACTTACATCGTTGATTTTATTGATTTAAGTAGATTGGCAAGATTATTGCTACAGCATTGGCAGGGCAAAGTGGCCTGAATTTTTCCCAGACCAAGACCGGCAGCAAAGACAACAGAGGATAAAATAATGCGAGCTTTTAACCACAAGATTCGATTAAGCACTGCGACACTGTTAGCCATGGTGCTGGGCAGCTATCTTTACTCGGCTTCTGCGGATGCGGCCGAGATGCGGGATATCTCCAGGGTAAACCGCGGTATCCACGTGTCCGCCGAGGAGCGGGTGGGAGATATCTCGTCGGTAAATGGTGGCATAGATCTGGCCAGGGGCGCCACTGCGCGGGAACTGAGCACCGTCAACGGCGGTATCGATCTAGATGACAACGTCACTATCGAGCACGCCGAGACTGTCAATGGTGGCATCCGGGTCGGTGAGAATGTCACCGTGAGTGGATCTCTGGAGACTGTAAACGGCGGTATTCGCACGGGTGCGGGCACGGTTGTCGAAAATCGAGTGCGAACCGTAAACGGCAAGATTCAACTGCGAAACACCACGGTTGGAGAAAACGTCATAACATCGAACGGTGATATCAGCCTCCGTGATGGCAGCATCGTTAACGGCGATTTACTGGTAGCAAAAGGTCGCAGCAATTGGTGGAGCCGGCTGTGGAGATCCCATCATCGGCACATGAATATTACCATCGACGCAAGCTCCGTGGTGCGAGGCGATATTCACCTCTACCGCGAAGTCGACCTGTATATTGACGACGCCGCAGAAGTCGGTGAGATCATTCGTCACTACTAGCCCGGATATTTCACCAGTGCGCTTGAAAATTCGGGTTTAGTCCTGGTCCAATAGTCTATTCTCTGCATTACAAATGCGTGGTGATTTCTGGTCGAATGGCATCTATCCGGTCTTGGCGACGAGATCAACTTTTTCAGCTTTTTCCCGTAGCAGAAATTTCTGCACTTTCCCGGTCGAGGTCTTCTCGATGGGACCGAAACAGACTTTCTTGGGAATCTTAAATCCTGCCATTTCTTCCCGGCAATAGCTAATCACCTCGGCAGCCGTCATTTCCTGACCGGCTTTAAGACAGACGAAGGCACAGGGGACTTCACCCCATTTTTCGTCAGGACTGGCAACCACCGCCGCTTCGAGAATCTTGGGATGTTTAAATAACACTGACTCCAGCTCCAGCGAGGAAATATTTTCACCGCCGGAGATGATGATGTCCTTCGATCGATCCTTGATCTGGGTATAGCCGTCTTCATGCCACACCGCCAGGTCGCCGGAATGAAACCAGCCGCCGGCGAAGGACTCCTGCGTCGTCTTCGGGTTCTTCAGATAGCCCTTCATCACCAGATTACCCCGCATAAATATTTCCCCCATGGTTTTCCCGTCCTGGGGAACTGGCTCCAGTGTATCCGGGTCCGCTACCATCAACTCGTCCTGCAAGGGAGCACGAACACCCTGCCTGGCCACCATTTCGGCACGATCGTCGACACTGAGTTCGGCCCACTCGTCCTTCGGCACACACACCACACAGGGGCCATAGGTCTCGGTAAGACCGTAGACATGCGTCACCTTGAAGCCCATATTTTCCATGCCGGCGAGCACCGCAGCCGGCGGCGCCGCGCCTGCGGTCATCACATTAACCTGCTGCTCGATGCCCTGTTTCATATGATCTTCGGCATTAAGCAATGTATTAAGCACCACTGGCGCGCCACAGAAGTGAGAAACATTGTGCTTCTTGATGGCATCGAAGATCGCTTGATCCCGAACGTGGCGCAGGCACACACTGGTCCCGGTCACGGCGGCGAGACTCCATGGAAAACACCAGCCATTGCAATGGAACATGGGCAAAGTCCACAGATAAACAGGATGCGCCGTCATGTTCCAGCATAACACATTTGATATGGCATTTAGATAGGCCCCACGATGGTGAAAAACCACGCCTTTCGGGTCGCCGGTGGTGCCTGAAGTGTAGTTGAGAGAAATCGCCTGCCACTCATCTTCGATCTGGAAACAGCGATAGTCATCGTCGCCACTAGCGATGAATTCGTCGTAATTTTTTTCGCCCAATAGCTCGCCGCCTTCGAAATAAGGATCGTCGATATCGATAACCAACGGCTTGTTGTCTACTAATTCCAGTACTTTTTTTACGGTGTCGCTGTACTCTCTATCCGTGAACAAAACCCTGGTCTCGGCGTGCTCCAGAATAAAGGCAATCGCCTTGGCATCAAGCCTGACATTCAGCGCATTGAGCACGGCACCCGTCATCGGCACGCCGAAATGCGCCTCGAACGTCTCCGGCGTATTGGCTCCCATGAATGACACCGTATCGCCCTTGCCGATGCCTATTTTTTGCAAGGCTGACGCCAGCAAACAACAGCGCTTGTAGGTTTGAGCCCAGGTAATTTCAGAATCGCCATGAATGATGGCGATGCGATCGGGACAGACCCGGGCACTTCTCTCGATAAAACTCAGGGGCGTTAAATGGGCGAAGTTAGCTGGATTTTGATCCAGGGATTGCTCGTAAATATTATCAGTACTCATATCTCACTCTAATGCTCGGTGCCTGTGATTGACACAGTTTAGCCGAATTATCCCGGCCCACCATCGACCTAACAGATCTCAACTGCAGGTAGAGGGCTTACATGAAATCCATGTCCCCGGCAGTAAGCCACCAGCGACCATATAGGGAAGCTGCGCTGGGGCCGGGATTCCAACTGTTACAGGGTATCTCAATACCCAATTCATTCACAATCGCGCCGTCCAGCATGATCCTGGACAGGCAGCCCCTGGTAATCCACATCTTCAGGCCCTGGGTCTGGGAAGACTCACCAAGCGTCTGATTTAACGCGGAAATTGCCGGCGACACGGCGTCCAACGGGCAGATCAGATCCATTATCAGAGTGTAGCCATCGCTGTCCTTGAGGATTGCAATAGCCAGGGGCTGATGGGAAATCGAGTCCAGAATAGACACGCAGCGATACCGTTTATCCCTGGCAGATGGATGTTCGAAGTATCGATAGCAGATGTAAGCGCAGTCCCGGACGCCGATGATGTTGTCCTCGAAGTCAGTGCGCATCGCCTGCCAGAGACTATCCAGTTGCAAGCGCTGTGCCCGGTCTGTCAGATCGAGAGCCGTCAGGATATGGGCAGAATTCTGCGTCGGCCCGTCACTGCGGGGATACAGCACTTCGACGAAATCGTCGGTTTTTTCATACAGCCCTAAGCGAATGGCGATGTTCATCGCCTTCTGGTTTGGAAATCCAAATCCAAGCAGATGCCTGACGGTGTTGCCTATCTCTCGCTCTAGAAAAGTCGCCGCCACTTTAAAGAACAGGCTGCTCTTGCCGTACTGCCCGCGGATTTCGGGCAACACCATCACATCGCATATCTGGATAGCCAGTGCCGCAGCACCGAAGTAGTAAATATGCCGTGGCGCGCCGCCATAGTGCGCAACGATAGCACCATCCCTGATGGGCCTGGCCACCACACATTTTCCGTCGCCTTGCATGTACTTCCAGTGCCAGATATCGGCATCGAAATCGACCCCAAAGCTTTTCTGAAACAGCTCCGCGATTTCCAGCGGGTCGAATGAGTCTATGTCCGCGTATTCAGCCTGCACAACTTCGCCCTCGGGCGCAGCCATCATAGAAAACTGAAAGAGTCGAAAGCAGCGCCGGTGACTCTCAAATTCATCCACGGCATTCAGCAGCTCCTGTACACAGGAATCGAAGTCGGTATCACTGCCCTGGGGTAGCCCATCGAGATTGTGATGACGGGCAATCAACAGCGCACTGAGTTGACGCGCAGACTCTATTGCGCTGGCAGTAAGATCTGCTTCCTCTAGCAGCTCCAGGCCCAGGCGTCGAGACAGCTGCTTCAGGGAACTCAGATTCGCTAGCGCAGATGGTGCTAGCGCCGAATCGTCATCCAGAAACTCGCCGATCAGTAACAGCTTCCCATTCGGATTTAGCAATTGACGAGACTTGCTGAGCACGGCCAGTTGCTCGAGATAGACAATCGAGCCCTCGATAACGATGACATCAAAGTTTGATTCGGTTTTTAAATCCAGGATACTGGCATTCGATATCTGTGCGGCGGCAGAAATTTCCTCGGCAACCTTGTCCAGGCTGTGGCCGACGAGCAGCACAGCCGAGTCGGTGTTGACGAGGCGCTGTACCTGTGCAACCAGCAGTGATGAAAACCGCTGTCCTGCGAGCTCCATAGCCTCCACCGGCTCATCGCTGCGGCTGGCGGCGGCTGCGGCCGCGAGGTGCTGGTCGACGTCATGCCCATACAAACCCTTCTGGTATAAACCCAGGCGCAGAAACTCCACCGGGCTGAGCTTTAGCTCCAGCGCCCTGGCGAACAAGCTGTGTATTGGCGAAAAGGATTCAGCGTTCATCGCGCGACCCAGGCTTGCGGCCCGGATTCCGGGAATCTGCCAGGTAATGACTGCCTGGATGCCTGCTGTGTAACTGATTCAAGCCTATCGCGTCCTGGCTGCGCTCAACGTCGCGTCAATGGCGTCATACTCAAGTGTCGACCGCCATCCACGATCAGGGTTTCCCCGGTAATCACTTGCGGCCCGGAGATGAAAACAAGGATGGCATCGGCGACTGTTGCCGGCGTCGCGGTTACCCCCAGAACGGCGGCCTCGCGATTGCTTTGCAGCAGGGCTTCATACTTTTCGTCACCGAAACCCTGCCGCAGCCATTCTCCTTCGATAAAGCCCGGGCAGACCGCGTTCACCCGGATTTTCGGTCCCAGCGCTCGCGCCAGCGCCAGCGTCATGGTGACCATGGCACCCTTGGAGGCGGCATACGCGATGGAACTTCCGATGCCGGTAATCCCGGCCGTCGAGGCCACATTAACCACGGCCCCACCGTCTTCGGCCGCTTTCATGTGCGCGCTGACGGCACGGGTCATCTGATAACAGCCAATCACATTGACGCCGTAGATGCGCTGGAAGTCCTCGGCACTGAGCCCATCGAGATTGCTGTGTTCGACAAATTTTGTGGTGCCGGCATTGTTAACCAGGATGTCGACGCGCCCCCATTTTTCCATCGCTGCCGCCACCATCGCCCTACATTCTTTATCCGCGGCGACATTGGCGCCAAAAATCAGGGCTTGCACCCCCAGCTCTTCACAGTCCGCTGCTACCTGGTGGGCACCCTCGGCATTTGAGTTGTAGTTGATGACGACGTTGCATCCCAGTGATGACAATAACCTGGCGGTGGCGGCGCCGACGCCACTGCTGGAACCGGTGATAATTGCTACCCTGTTGGTTAAATCCTTCACGCTGTTCTAATCCTCATAACTATTATCGAATGCCGCTGAAGCTGGGCTAAGCGAGCTACCCTAGCATAAATCCATCCGGAATCCTGTAGTGACCTCAGGCCGCAAGGGGGCATCGGACCGGCGTCGGAATTTCATCCGATGAGACGGTTTTCCTGCATAAATGTATGACTTACCGCGGGACAATAGGTTACAATAAGTAACACTTTTGTGGACCGAATTCGGCTAGAATTATACAAGTAACTAACAACTACTATAAAACTCGAGGGTCTGGGTTTTTCTAGCAACAGGGATGAAACACTCAAGCAGACTGAATAATCCGAGCCCCCGGGTATCGGGGCGTGAGTATATGCGCGTCATCGGCACGGGGAATTTCTGGGTATAGCGCGCCTGCGAGCGCACTCGGCAGATTTAAATAATGGAGACTGCGGTGAAAAATCAACAGGTAGTAGCGGCTGTAATTCTGGTGGCAGTCGCGGCGTGGATGTTCATTCCACGCAACGCCGAGACTCTCAGCCAAGACAATGATGAACCGGTCAGGGTCATCGTCGCGATCAAAGAAGGTCAATCCATCTCGGAAGACCCCGATGTATTGACGGTTCGGGCAGCCACGATTCGTCCTCAATCCTATATAAAACAGATTCGAGTGCGGGGTCGCACCCAGGCCTCTCGCCACGTACAGGTTCGTATGGAGCAAGCCGGGCGCATTGTCAGCGACCCCATCACCCGCGGTGCCAGGGTCGAGCAAGGAGATCTGCTCTGTGAAATAGCCGTCGACAATCGGGACGCTGACCTACTCGAAGCACGCAGTCGTCGTGAGCAGGCGACATTCGAATATGACGCCGCCATGGACTTGCAGGGCAGAGGGCTACAATCAGACGTCGTGGTCGCACAATTGAAGGCAGCGCTTGCGTCTTCGAGCGCCGCGGTCAGCCGCGCAGAACTGGCCCTCAAGAACGTCAGGGTGCTGGCACCGTTCGACGGCATTGTGGAAACCCGGAACGTGGAAATCGGTGATCTCCTGAATATCGGCGATGTCTGTGCTTCCGTACTTGATGACAAGCCCATGTTATTGGTTGGACTGGTGCCGGAACAGGACGTCGGCAGTGTCAGTGTCGGTGCTCGGGTGTCGGCAAAACTGCTCGACGGCAACATGATAGCTGGCACCGTCACCTACCTGGCGCGGGCAGCCGATGCGGTTTCCCGCAGTTACCGCATCGAAGTGGAAGTCGATCCCAGGTACACAGACATCAGGGCCGGCACCACCGTTGAACTCATGGTGGACGCCAGCGAGATCAGTGCACATCTGATTCCTTCCTCGGCCCTGACTCTGGATGACAGGGGTCTCATCGGCGTCAAACTGATCGGCGCCGGCAACATAATCATGTACCGCAACGTTGAAATTGTCGGTGACAGCAGCAATCAGTTGACCCCCGGCATCTGGGTTACAGGCTTAAGTGGTGCGGTCAACCTGGTCACCCTGGGTCAGGAAATTGTGTTTCCAGGGCAAGTGGTTGAGGGCAACTTCGACTGGGCGCAGGGCCCTGCGCCAGAATAACGGCAGCACCATCGACTATCGAGAGCAAGCGTAACCCATGGGAAATTATATTGACGCAGCGGTTTCAAGATCCCGCACCACCCTGAGTGTGTTTGTGGCTACCATGCTGGTGGGCTTTGTTGCATTCCTTGCGATTCCGGTGGAGTTGTATCCGGATGTTCAGGTACCTCTCATCGTCAGCACTATTATCCACGAGGGTATCTCACCGGAAGATGCGGAACGCCTGC
>JADFIJ010000182.1 GCA_022566775.1 Pseudomonadota bacterium
GGGGTTTGTTTTACCGGCGGCCGCCAATGGCGGCTGGCGGATTCTTATCTGGACACCAAGGTTCATGAGGCACTGATAGAGCTACTCGATCGCGGCGGCGTCATCGGCGGTTCTTCCGCGGGGGCGACAATTCTCGGCTCCTACCTGGCTCGCGGTGACACGCAGAACAATACCATCATGATGGGCGATCACGAAACCGGCTTCGGTTTCCTCCGGCAGTCCGCCATCGACCAGCATATGCTCAGACGCAACCGGCAATTTGATCTGATAGAAATCATCGACGCCAGACCGGAATTGCTCGGCATAGGATTGGATGAAAACACGGCAATTGTGGTGCGCGGCGATCGCTTCGAGGTCATCGGACAGAGCTATGTCGCCATCTTCGACCACCAGCACATGCTGGACTCTGGCGGCAAATTCTATTTTATGGAACCGGGGGACATCTTCGACCTGAAACAACGCCAGGCGTTTCGACCGCAACGGGTCCTGCAGCCATTCGACCGGGTCATCGAACAAGCCTGGCCCTGAAGCAACGGGCGCAAAACCAGCGAATCGCTGCTTCCTCTATATTTCACAGTTCTAATTACCAGTCGAATAGTCATGAAAAATATTAGTTTGTTTTTTGCAGTTGGATTTATCATCGCGCCAACTAATCTCGCAGCCCAGGTTGATCTCTCCTATTACCTGCCACAAGGCATAAGTTATGATCGATCTGTACCGACTCCTCAATCTGTTCTGGGTCATGAGATCGGGCAATGGCATGTCAGTCATGACAAATTAGTCAACTACATGGTCGCCGTAGCAGAGGCATCTGACAGGGTTACGCTTTCAGAATACGGACGTACCTATGAAAACCGACCATTGCTACTGCTTGTTGTTACTTCGCCTCAAAATCATCAACGCATCGATGCAATCAGGGCTGACCATCTACGACTCAGCGAAATAAATTCCGATGCAGTCGATATCGATGCGCAACCCGTTGTTGTCTGGCTGGGTCATAGTGTGCATGGGAACGAAGCAAGTGGTTCGAATTCTTCATTAGTAACGCTGTACCATTTCGCCGCAGCACAGGGCGCAGCGATCGAGGAGCTTCTCCGGGAAACCATTATTTTGATAGACCCGTCTATCAATCCAGATGGACTCAATCGTTTCTCAAGTTGGGTGAACTCACATAAGAGCCAGAACCTGGTCACAGATCCCAACAATCTTGAACAAAATGAAGCCTGGCCAAGAGGCCGCACTAACCACTATTGGTTCGATCTCAACCGAGATTACATTCCGATTCAATTGCCTGAAACCAAGGGGCGGGTAGCCAGGATTCACGAGTGGAAGCCAAACCTGTATACCGATCACCATGAAATGGGCACGAACTCCACTTTTTTCTTTCAGCCAGGTGAGCCAAATAGAGTTCATCCGCTGATACCCGATGAAAATTATTCTCTGACTGAATCAATTTCTACCTATTTTCAAGAAGGCCTGGACGATATTCAGTCCTTGTATTTTTCGAAAGAAAATTACGATGATTATTATCCAGGTCGAGGCCCTACTTATGTTGACTTCAATGGTGGCGTAGCCGTTCTGTTTGAACAGGCAAGTGCTCGAGGCCATGCGCAGGAAAGCACAAATGGAATACTTACTTTTTCCTTCGCCATCCGAAATCATCATCGCTCTGCTCTGGCTTCGGTGAAGGCAGCTTATGAAATGCGTGCGGAGTTATTGACCTATCAAAGAGATTTTTATGCCAATGCTACCGAGCTGGCTGCAGACGATCCGGTAAAGGCGTATGTATTCGGGTCAGATAAAGATCCAGCCAAAGCGTTTCATCTAGCCGAAATTGTTAAGCGGCATAACATTGATATCTATCACGTGACAGCATCGATCCAGATCGGCGAAACCACATTCAATCCGGAATCGAGTTATATCGTACCCTTGAGTCAACTTCAGTACCGGCTGGTGCATGCGCTGTTCGAGATTCGCAACACTTTCGAGGACAGTATTTTTTACGATGTGTCTGCCTGGACCTTGCCACTAGCTTTTAATCTGGAGTACGTGGCACTCGATCGCCGCGAGTACAACACTGCAATGCTTGGAACCGAGTTTGATCTCGATAGCTTTCCCCGGGGCCAGCTGATCGGTGGTCGCAGTGATTACGCCTATGCCTTCGAAGTGCATGGCTACTATGCGCATCGCGCGATTAACCGCTTATTGAATGCAGGAGCAAGGGTCAAAGTCGCCAGTCAGGAATTCATCAGCTCCGATGGCAAAGACTTCGCCATGGGCTCAATCATAGTTCCGTTAGGCATTCAGGATATTGAACTTGAAAAAATTCATGAACTGGCAGAGGAAATCGTTCGGCAAGATGCAATCGATGTGTATGGATTTAGTACTGGCAGATCATCGACAGGACCCGACCTCGGAAGCCCTTCCTTTGCAGACGTAGAAAAACCTGAGGTATTGATTCTGGCTGAAGGAGGAATTTCTGCTTACGAAGTTGGCCAGGCCTGGCACTTGCTGGACACTCGATTCGACATGAAACCAACGCTGGTATCGGTGGATCGATTCAACAGTACTAGTATCGACAGATACAACACCATCGTATTACTCGATGGTAACTACAACCGCGTGAGCAGCGCTGCGGTTACAAAATTGCAAGACTGGAACCGGAAAGGCGGCTTGATAGTTGCTACCAAGCGCGGATCCAAGTGGTTATCCGATATCGAAATCTCCAATGTCTCGTTTGCTGACGTGGAACCACCTGCGGCGGATGGCGCTGACTACAGCGACTTCGAATTTATCACTGGATCCCAGGTCATCGGCGGCAGTATATTCAGAGCCCGGCTTGATCTCAGTCATCCCCTGGGTTGGGGATTCTATGAATCGGAAGTACCGCTGTTTAAGAGAGGCACCCTGGTCATGAATAAGGCGACCAACCCATTTGCCACACCGTTGGTCTATACCGAAGACTCACTCTGGAGTGGCTACGTGCCCGATGAGAAGCTGCCTCTAATCAATAATTCCGCCGCTGTGGTGATCAGCGCACAAGGACAGGGGATCATCGTAAGTTTTACTGATGATCCAAACTTCCGGGCATTCTGGTACGGGTCCAATAAGCTGTTTATGAACAGCCTGTTTTTTGGTCGATTAATAAATAGTGGAACTGCCAATTGATACTGAGGAATTCCATGGACAGTGGCCTTAATTGTGTCCAGTTTCTGCACGAAAATATTTATGCCCAGATAAAAGGACTTTGAAGAATGATCCCAGCACGAAACTCCTCTTAGGTAAGCCCACGCATGGCTTGTTTTTATATTGGATCATCAAATAATGCATCAGGAGAATTAAGGTCACTGTCCCCCGAACTACCCCTTCTTATTCCAATATTTGTCGCGCCACGCATTGAGGGGCACCTCGACCTTGCGTCGAGCCAACTCAACACCGCCCCAGTAGCCGAGATAGGCAACTAGGATCCACAGTAGTATGGAATCCGCAGGCCAGTAGCTGAACCAGATAAATGCAGTAATCATATTACCCAGCTGACCAAGCGCTACCGAGATAACAAATCCGATGATGCCATCTTCAAATAACACGGCAAAACCAGGAAAGCTGAATATGAAACTGAGGAAGTCGGAGACTTCAATAACGGAAAATGTCCACAATGCAGCCAAGCCATAGAAACCGCTGCCGAACCACATCCATTTGTTATAAATATAGTTTGAGTTTTGTGCTTCCTTCTTTTTGAAGCTGGTTTTCATTTTCTTAAGACGTAGCTTGACGGCTCTGTTGTCAGCCTCGCGATCGATTTCACCGCTGCCGTACAACCACGAGAACATAAGCCAAGTAATGACTACCATGGGTAGCCCCAGCTTGATCGAGGCTTCGATCAGGTCAAAAATACCCATGAGGCAAGCAGGCTAACTACCCCTACTCGAACTGCCCTTCAACCTTCATCAGTCCGGCCTTGATTGCAGCACCCCAGATGGCATTGCCCTTGTCGTTAAGATGCAGTCCATCTTCGACGAAGATATCCGTCATCACGCTGCCATCTGCCTTTAGAAATGGCGTCGCCACGTCGATGTAGTGAACCAGCGGGTCTGACTCGGCGATGGCACTGAGGCGCGCACTGACTTGCTGGGCCTGGGGCCAAACACTCTGCCGGGCAACGCTGGGCTTGACAGATAGCACGTAGATTCGAGTCTGGGCGGAGTTGGCGTGCACCCTGGCGACAATTTGTTCGAATTGCCCGATGATCTTGTCTTCGGCGATATTGTAAAACGTATCGTTGTCGCCCTCGTAAATCAGAATCGCTCGAGGCTTGTAGGTCAGGGCGACGCGATCCAGATAGTACAGCAGGTCTGCCATCACACTGCCGCCGAAGCCGCGGGGAATGACGGACAGTGGCGCCAGCGCAGCGGCGGCCTGATCATTCCAGCGGGCAATACTTGAACTGCCGGTCAATACGATGGCTCCCTGTGGCGGCTTCGACATACTATCCTTGGCCTCGAAGGCCTCGATAGCGGATTCGAATCGGGTCGGGTCGAACTCGCGCTGGGCATTAACCTGAAATGCCAACAATGCGAGGCAGAGCAGCAAGGCGCTATTTGAAACTAGTCGAAATCCGGATTTATTCATGATCTAAACCTTCTGGTTTTGTGACTGTTATGGGCTAGGGCAGCTCTGAATAATACAGTGGTGCCCTAGAATTCAATTCTAATCGATCCGCCCGCCAAATTCTAACCAATGGGCCAATTCCTTGCCCAGTTGTCGTTGCGCCAGCGCGTCGTAGGCCGCAACCTGCGCGTCAGTCAACACGCCATGCCACTGCTTATTGGTGCCTTTGTGAAAGAATTTGCTGGTGTCCTTCCAGGCGCCTTGGGAGCCACCCGGTGCCATGATCTCGGCTTTCGCCTTCATGGATTTAAATGTCATCCCCTCGACCAGGCTTGGCCACAGCGCTTCGTTAACCGGTATATCCAGGTAGGCCGACACCCGTCGCATCTCACCGTCGAGATCTTTTAGCAGGTCTTCATAGTGTACGAACAGGATATTGGGCAGATGCCGAAATTCCCACCAGGTGCTGGCATGGTGCAAATGGGACCAGAATGGATAGCCATCGCCCTCCCACTCGAAGCTGCCCTTGCTTAACCACTCGTCGAAGGCCGGTACTATTTCCTGCGGCGGGTGCTGCAGAGGCGGCCCCTGCCGTCCCGGTGCGTTGTTGAGATTTTCGATGGTTTCGTAAGTCATATTGTGCCAATGATTCCACATCGACATCCACACATCCTTGCCGTCGCGGCCGATGAATATGTACTTGATTTCTTCAAAGAATTTGAGCCCGTCCAGCGGCAGGTGGGTCTTTATGTAGCGTCTGTTTTCAAGCCCCTCTAACAACTCGAGGATGACATCGATAGGAGCAAAATTTGCATCCAGCCAGGGAGTGAGTGCATCCTGGGGAACCGGTGGCTGTGGCTGTTGAAACACCAGGGCCGCACATATTCCCTGCATCCAGGTGGTTCCAGCCTTGTAGGAGGTGGTGATAACGATGTCGTCATCACGCACCCGGTACTTATCCCAGCGCTTGCTATCGGTAAGCGCAGTAACATAGTGATGTTTTATTTCCGGCATCGTACTAGCGATCATTGCTGTGTCCCTTTTGATAGGATCCCACGGCAAAATACTTTGGGCAGCTCTGATACCAGCCACCTATGGGTCCCACATGGACTCCAGGACTGAACTGATGGTCGACTCAGCGACATTTCCAAACTGGATTCTACTTTCGTACCACCAAAAATACACCCACCGCCATGAGTGCCAAGCCGATTATCCTTTGTACCGAGATCGTGGTCTGAGGCGAGCCCATTAATCCAAACTGATCGATCGTCAGCATCGAGACAAGCTGTCCCAACAGTACGAACGCAACTGCATTACCAATACCGAAACGTGGAGCCACCCAGGTGATGCTCAACACGTAAAATAGGACAAAGAGTCCGCCGAAATAGAAATATACTGGTGTGGTGGCGTTATAAAGAGATTTCGGTGTGCCTTCGAAAACCAGCATGTATGCAATGGAAGCGATCATGCCTACAAAAAATAGAATGGTTGCCGCCAGGGCCGGACTTTGAAGCTTCACACCCAAGCCGGCATTCAATGCCGCCATGATGGGAATTCCGATGCCCGCGATCAACATTAAAATCGCATAGAAACTGGCGTTGTTTTGTATCTCGCTCATATTATCCACCGATTCTAAACCTCGATGCTGTCCCCAGCATCAGGAAGAAAGATCTAGTTAATATCCACCGCATGTTGTTTCAGTTTTTCCAGTTGAACGATCTCGAGCGCTCGCTTGTGAGTGCGCATGAGATACACCCTGGGCGCCATATCCTGCTCGTAGGCCTCCAGCCATCGCTCGGCACACAGGCACCAGCTATCGCCGGGATTTAATCCGGGAAATCCGAAATCCGGCATCGGTGTAGTCAGGTCGTTGCCGCGAAAACGTGAATATTCCAAAAAATCCTTGGTGACCTGGATACACACCGTGTGCGAACCAAGATCCTCATCGCCGGTGTTGCAACAGCCATCGCGAAAGAATCCTGTCACCGGGTCGTTGCTACAGGGGACAAGGGGTTCATCGAATACGTTGAGGGACTCTTCCATTACACTGCTGTTTCTCCGCGTTCGTCATGCCGATTGAGTGAAGTGACGACTAGCCTGGCGTCTGATTCACCGCCTTAATATCATGAACCAGCGGCCTACGTTAAGTACATTCGCCATGGCGGCGGCGAAATACGTGAGTGCGGCGGCTCTCAAGATGCTGCGTATGGCGGGAATATGCTCCGCCTTGATATATTCACCCTCGATCAGTATGGGCAATGCCTTGTTAAAGCTCGCATCCCACTCTTCCGGCAAGATAATCAAATAGGATAAGGCACCGGCCAACTGTAATAGCAAACTCAAGCCGATAACGGCGCCGACGGCGGGCGGCGAGCGTAGTACCACGGCGATAATCGGGAAAGCCAGCATGATTCCAACACCGATCCGACTCAGCAGCAGGGCCTTTGGCAAATAGCGCTTGCGCAGCTCGAATATTTTTTCCTGGCGGTGAAATTGAATCGCATGTCCGACCTCGTGAGCTGCGATGGCGACGGCGGTAAGTGAACGGCCATTAAAATTGTCAGGACTCAGGCGCACAGTTTGGGCGGCAGGATCGAAATGATCTCGAAAGGGCTGGGTTTCTTCGACTTTGATACCGTGCAACTGATAGCGTTTGACGAGATGTTTAGCGAGTTCTCCGCCGCTGCCCGGTAAGTCAGAAAGCTCCTGGCTATGCTTGTTCATGACCTGGCGCACCCAGAATGAAGGCAGGTAGACCAGTAGCGCCAGTACCGCTGCAATGATTAACAATAGCATTGGGCCCGCCCGGCTCTAAAATTTGTTAAGGCTGGCGTAGCGGTCGCGATGGAAGCTGGCGTCACCGAGAAATTGCTGCGCCACTCGTGCCCGTTTCAGGAAGAAACCGATATCAAATTCATCGGTCATGCCGATACCCCCATGCATCTGGATGCCCTCGTTGCTCACCTCGAAGAACACCTCGGACAACTTGGCCTTGGCGATGCTGGCGAGCACTGCAATCTCTT
>JADFIJ010000014.1 GCA_022566775.1 Pseudomonadota bacterium
CAAAAGTTTTGGCGAAGCACGACGAAAATTTTATGTCCCCTGAAGTTAAAGCGGCGCTGGATGCCGCCGGCGCTTCTGCTGAAAATCATTCCTCATTGGCTGAAAATTAAATGATTCCTGAGCTTGGCCAGTTCTCCCTGATCCTGGCGTTCTGCCTGAGTATACTACTTGGCACCTTGCCTCTCATTGGTGCGAGTCGTAACCAGCTGCTGTGGATGAATCTTTCCCGACCGCTGACGGCCGGGGTCTTCGTGTTTCTGGGAATCAGTATTTCAATTCTGGCTTACGCCTTTGCCACCGATGATTTCTCGGTGCAGTTCGTAGCCCAACACTCAAACACGCTGTTGCCAATCCAGTATAAATTAACTGCCGTCTGGGGCGGGCATGAGGGCTCCTTTCTGTTGTGGACCTTCATGCTGTCAGGCTGGATGTTGGCGGTGAGCGTGTTCAGCAAGAGTATGCCCATAGATTTTGTGGCGCGGGTGCTCGGGGTATTGGGTATCCTTTGTGCCGCCTATATCCTGTTCATGCTCGCGACTTCCAATCCCTTCGATCGCATTGTGCCTCTGCCCCCTGTCGACGGCGAGGATTTAAATTCGGCATTGCAGGATTTCGGTTTCATCATTCATCCCCCTACCTTGTATATGGGCTATGTTGGCTTCTCGGTGGTGTTTGCCTTCGCCATTGCGGCTTTGTTAAGCGGTCGTCTCGATGCGGCCTGGGCGCGGTGGTCGCGGCCCTGGGCTAATGTGGCCTGGGCCATCTTAACTATCGGCATTGCCCTGGGTAGTTGGTGGGCATACTACGAACTCGGTTGGGGTGGCTGGTGGGCCTGGGATCCGGTGGAGAATCCACCCCTGATTACCTGGTTGTTCGGTACCGCACTGATTCATTCTCTGGCGGTGACCGAGAAAAGGGGCATATTCAAAAGCTGGACGGTATTGCTGGCTATCCTGGCTTTTTCAAGCAGTCTGCTGGGCACCTTTATTACCCGTTCCGGTTTGCTGACCTCGGTGCATGCCTTCGCCAGTGATCCCACCCGTGGCGTCTTCATCCTCGCCATTCTCGGTGTCGCCGTCGGTGGTTCCCTGTTGCTGTTTGCGTTGCGGGCGCCGTTGATGAAATCCGAGGCGGGCTTCGATCTCATTTCCCGGGAGGTTTTAATCCTGGGCAACAATGTATTGCTGGTGGTGGCGGCAGCCTCCGTCTTCCTCGGGACGTTATTCCCCATGGTTTATCAGGCCATTACCGATGATCTGATTTCCATCGGCCCGCCATATTTCAATATCATCTTCGTGCCTCTGATGATTTTGCTGGTGCTGTTGTTGGCGGTGGGGCCACTGTGTCGCTGGAAGCGAACATCGATAGCCTACCTGTCCCGGCAACTCGGCAAGGTGGTACTGGCATCCCTGGCGCTGGGTGTGCTCATCCCGCTGGTGGTGCTGCTGGAATTCTCTCTCGCCGCGACGGTTTCGGTTGCGCTGGCGTCATGGATCTGCCTGGGCATGCTCAGGGACCTGGCGAATAAAACTGCGAATAAATCTTCCCGGGCCAAAGGTCTGAAAGCCCTGTCGTTGAGCTACTACGGTATGCAGATTGCACACATCGGCGCTGCCGTGATGCTGATCGGAATTGGATTGACCAGCGCCTTCAGTTATGAAAAGAGCGTCCTGCTGACCGCGGGCCAGAGTATCGATCTGGGAGACTATGTGTTTATGTTCAATGGCAGCAGCGCCGTCACCGGACCCAATTATGTGGGTGATGAGGCGGACATAAGCGTCAGCAAGAACGGCCGGCCTATAGGGGATCTTAAGCCCCAGCGCAGGCTGTATCTCGCCAGTGGCACACCGTCGACGGAAATGGCGATCGACGCCGGATTTTTCCGCGATCTATTTGTGACCCTCGGTGAGGAGAAGGAAGGCGGCGCCTGGTCGATGACGATTTATGTGAAACCGTTTATACGCTGGATTTGGCTAGGGGCTATTTTCATGGCTTTTGGTGGTGTTATTGCCGCCGGTGACAAGCGTTATCGCCGCCTGCGAAAGCGCGAACTGGAACGAGCGACCAGCGCACTATCTGGCAAGCTGCAAAGCGCAAGCTGACTGAGAAATATGAGCAAACTTAAATACTACATCCCGGTAATTTCTTTCTTTGCTCTGGCCTTACTGTTATGGCGGGGCTTATACCTGGACCCGAAAGAATTGCCATCCATGCTGATCGACAAGCCGATGCCGTCGTTCGCGCTGACCACGGTAGCGGGCTCTGAAGTGGGGAATGAGGATTTGCCAGATCAAATATTTCTGCTGAATGTGTGGGGTAGTTATTGCCTACCCTGCCTGATCGAGCACCCCACCCTCATGCGCCTGAGCGAAGAAGGTGAGATTCCGGTGGTGGGAGTGAATTATCGAGATCGTCAGCATTTGGCGGTGGAGTGGTTAGAGGACAATGGCAATCCCTTTGCCTTCAGCATCCTCGATGAGGATGGCCGTTTTGGTATCGACCTCGGTGTCTATGGTGCACCGGAGACCTATCTGGTCGATGCCAATGGTGTGATTCGATTTCGGCATGTCAGTGTGCTCGATGAAAGCGTCTGGGAGGAAGAATTTGTGCCGGCTATCGCAGCATTGAGAGGAGTGTCTCTCAGCGATGAATAGCAAAAACCGCCGCTGGCGTTCGACCTCGATTCTCCAGGTCCTGACGCCGATTTTTGTGTTATTGCTCACTGTGGCTAATGCACCAGGCGCCATCGCCCAGGTGGATACGTTCGAGTTCGAGTCTCCCCAGCAACAGCAGCGATTTCGTAAGCTGTCTAACGAATTTCGCTGCCCCATGTGCCAGAACACGAACCTTACCGGATCTACCGGCGGCGTCGCCCAGGATCTGCGCCGCGAGATTCACCGAATGATCACAGAAGGCCAGAGCGATAGCGAGATTGAGCAGTTCATGTTCGAACGCTATGGTGACTTTATCTTCTACCGACCGAGACTGCGGGCAGAAACTATTTTGCTGTGGTTCGGACCGCTGGCATTTTTGCTCATCGGCGGCTTCGTCGCGCTTGGTATTGCACGCCGCGCGCGGAAGCTGAGTGAAGAAAATACTGAACTCGATGATAAGCAGCAGGCACGTCTGAAAGCATTGCTTGGCAGCAAACTATAAACTCCCATTCGTTGATTGAAAATCAGAGGGTCCTTAAATGTTCTGGTTGTTAACCATCTGCCTGTTTGTTGTTGCTGCCTTGTTTGTTGCGGTACCGCTGTGGTCGGGAAACCGCAGTGCGACGCAGGAGTCGAAACAACTTCGAAAAGCGGCGAATATCGCCCTGTTCCATGAGCGCAATGATGAGCTCGAGGCTGAACTTGCAGAGGGCAATCTGGATCAGAGCCAGTTCGACGCCCTGGTGCTGGAGTTACAGCAGGGCTTGTTGGCAGATGTAGATTTGGTGGAGCAAGCTGCTGCACCGGAGCCTGCCACGACAAAGATCAAATCGAAGCAGTCAAAGTTAAGCAGATCCGGCATTAGCCGCAACGCCGTGCCTCTGGCGCTGGTGTTGTTGATGTCTGTGTTTGCCTACAGTCTGTATAGCCAATGGGGGTATATAGATGATGTTGAATTGATGGATCTGTTTCAACGCACGGTAAATAATACGGCCGACATCGAAGAAACTCAAAGCCTGATCGTGAGTCTCGGCGAAGTAGTGCAAGCCGATGCCGACAGGGAGTGGGCATGGTATTTTCTTGCCGAAAATTTTGCCAATCTCAATATGTTCTCGGAGGCCCAGATCGCGTATCGTCAGGCCGCGGACAGGATAGAGGCGGGGCCGGAAAAAGCATTGATACTGGGTAGAGTCGCACTGGCGATGTACATCACTGCAGGTCTCGAGTTTACGCCCGAGATTCTCGAAGTGGTAGAGGAGGCGCGTGCGCTGAACCCCAATGAGATATCGATTCTGCAACTGCTGGCAGCCGACGCCGACCAGAGACAGGATTATCAGTCGGCGATAGCTTACTGGCGACTACTGATTCAGGCCAGCCCGAGTTCAGAGCAGGCGCGCTTGTTGCGGGAAAGCATCGCCGCGGCGCAACGATTAATGGCGGATAGCGGGCAGGATGTCGATGCGGGACCGGTCGTCGAAGTCAAGCTGGTGTTGGCGGCAGGTATCGAGCTGGATCCGAATCTTCGGGTATTTATTGCGGTCAGAAATGCGCAACGGGAAGGTTTGCCGCCTTTGGCGGCAACCCAACTGCGGGTCGCTGATTTGCCGGCGACGATTCGACTCGACAATGCATCGGCGGTGGGGCCGTCCAATCTTGCTTCTGCGGATACCGTCTACGTGTCTGCGCTGGTTTCATTCGCCGGTACGGCAAATCCAAGCAGGGGGGATTACCGTGTGGTATCGGATAACTTTGCCCACAACGGTGAGCATGCGGTGATCGAGCTGGTGCTTGCCGAACGAGTTCCCTGAGCTTCTCCCAGCTTCGATAGTCTTAATCACCAAGTCCGGAACGCACGATGTATTGGGTCGAATTTCTCACCATAGCCGTTGCACATCTATTTGCAGTGGCGTCGCCGGGGCCTGATTTTGCAGTCGTTACCAGGCAATGTGTAACCGGTGGCACTCGGGCCGGGGTGTGGACGAGTCTTGGAGTCGGTGCCGGCATCTTGTTGCACGTGGCCTACTGTCTGTTAGGCGTTGCGGTCCTGTTGTCCCAGTCCCCCGCTCTGTTCGATGTGGTGAAGTTTGTCGCGGCTGGGTATTTGCTCTACCTGGGGATTAAATCCATCAGAAAATCCCTGGAAAGCGGCCCAATCGACTCGGTCTCGACGTCGCAGCCTGTGGTTGAGCCGGGAAAGGCTTTCATGCTCGGCTTTCTGACCAATGGTTTAAACCCCAAAGCCACATTGTTTTTCCTGGCACTTTTTACCGTGGTCATTAGTCCTTCCACCCCGGTTTTTATTCAGCTTATCTATGGCCTCTATCTCGCCTGCGCTACTTTTCTCTGGTTCGCACTCCTGTCCAGGTTCATGGGCAGACCCAGCGTGCGTGAAACCATACTCAGAGCCGGCCACTGGTTCGAAAGAGCCATGGGGACGATTCTGATCCTGTTGGCCATACAAATTGCGTTTAATTCCTGAAATCGACCTGCCATGGGCATGGCGAGTATTTAATATCGATGCAGCGCCTGGTTCATTACGCTATAGTTGGCGCCGGGAAAATATGCCAAAATGACAGCCATGGAACAGCCAAGCAAGCTTATAGACAAATTCGGCCGCCACGTAGACTATATTCGTCTATCGGTGACCGATCGCTGTGATTTTCGCTGTGTCTACTGCATGACCGAAGATATGCAGTTCCTGCCCCGCAAGGAGATTCTCTCCCTCGAGGAGTTGTATCGAGTCGCCAAGGTGTTTACCGAGCTCGGGGTGAAAAAAATCCGCCTGACCGGCGGTGAACCCATGGTCCGCAGCAATGTGATGTCTTTAATCGAGAAGCTTGGCGCGCTGCCGGGTCTCGAAGAACTGCTGCTGACTACGAATGGGGCGCAGTTGGATAAATATGCCGTGCCCTTGAAGGCGGCCGGCGTCAAGCGGATTAATATCAGCCTCGACAGCCTGGATGCCGACCGTTTCAAGCGGATTTCCAGGGTCGGTAAACTCGAGAGAGTACTGGCCGGAATAGACGCAGCGAAGGCGGCCGGCTTCGAGCGTATTCGATTGAATGCGGTGGTCATGCGCGGCTACAACGACGACGAGGTGGTCGCGCTGACAGACTATGCGGTGGAGCGCGATATCGATATTGCCTTCATCGAAGAGATGCCACTCGGCGATGCATCGGATCACGACCGGGAAGAGACTACCTGCAGCAATGACTGGGTCCGTGGCGTTATCGCCGAGGCGTACCAGCTCACAGACGTCACCGCGAAGACGGCAGGCCCGTCTCGCTATGTTCGGATCGAAGGTACAAACAGCCGCATAGGCTTTATATCCCCGGTGACGCATAATTTCTGTGCCGACTGCAACCGGGTCAGGGTTACTGTGGAGGGCAGGCTGCTGCTCTGTCTCGGCAATGAACACTCCATCGATTTGCGCGCAATCCTGCGGGATCAGCAACTTACCGACGACGATCTCAAACAGGCCATCATCGCCTCAATGGATATCAAGCCGGAACGCCATTATTTCTACGACAAAGATTACCAGCAACCGGTCCGGCTCATGAATATGACAGGCGGCTAAGCTAGTGACGCCCTTGCGTATCGCCGTGCTTACGGTCTCCGACACCCGCACCGAGGAGACAGACAAGTCCGGTGCGGTGCTAATAGATTGCCTGCAGGCAGCCGGCCATGAGCTGCAATCGAAAACCATCGTCAAGGATGATATCTATCAGCTACGTGCCGTGGTTTCTGCTCTGATATTCGACCCGGACGTACATGCGGTTCTGCTCACAGGGGGTACCGGTTTTACCGCGAGAGATAATACTGTGGCAGCGATCAAGCCCCTGTTCGATGTCGATATCGAAGGCTTTGGTGAGCTATTTCGCCAGCTTTCCTACGAAGAAATCGGCACCTCTACCATCCAGTCCCGGGCATTTGCCGGGCTGGCAAATGCCACCATAATCTTCTGTATGCCGGGCTCTCCCGGTGCCTGCCGCACCGGCTGGAACCGGATCATCGCAGAGCAATTGGATAGTAGCCACCGGCCTTGTAATTTCACCGATAAGTTGAAGCTTCGGTAAACCCCACCGGCAAGGCCAGATGCCAACTCCCGATGTGGATTCGAGGCTGCTTGATACCGGGAGAGGTTTATGTGGCGAGCAGCTCTGGTGGGGTTGCAAAATCTACTGATAAAAAAACACCAGCTAAAGCGTTTATGCTCTAGCTGGTGTTAGTCAGCGCTTCGTTAGCTTAGGGAAGCTGTCAAGCGGCTCCTGTCCTGAGTCGGCGGTCAGGCGGCGGCGTATAAGATGACCACCGGCACTGCCAATGCAGCCAGTACCAGTACCGTACTTACCAGGGTTGCTTCTACGACGGGCCGTGCCTTGCTGAGAGCCTTCCTCATGTCTTTCTCCATTTGAATTCGGGTTAATGTTGTCATCGGTGATTAGATAACTGCGCGCATAGTAACACAAAGTGTCCAATATAGTAACATTTATGAGTAAATACACGCATTTACGGGGAAATCACAAGCGGGCTAGTAGCCTAGGCCTTGGATGGGAGATTAATGATTAAATATCAATAAGATATGATATTTTATTCCCTAAGCTTGGCTATCTGGTGTGCTTTTGACAATTTCTAATAGATTGATATAAATGAACATATTCGAATTCTGATTTCCATCACACTATGTGATGTACATCACATATGTAACAATAAGTAGCACTTCTTGGATGCATTTCCCATCGCGGGCCCGAATTCGACTCCAGCGTGGTTGCCTCCGGTCACCGCAATCTCTGGCGAGAGAGGACAGCCGACCGCAGCAGTTTTTTAACCATGAGACGCTGGTTTCGACTCCCGGCAACGGATAGAATTAGCGCCGCCGCCACATCCATAAGTTTCACCCGAGCAATGTAAGCGAAATAATTCTATGCGTATCATGACCTTCAACTGCAACGGTATTCGCGCTGCGGCACGCAAGGGATTTTTCGACTGGTTGCCGGGCGCGGGAGCCGACGTCGTCTGTCTACAGGAAACCAAGGCCCAGCTCGATCAACTCTCAGATCCGGTTTTTCATCCCGAGCAATATCACTGCCATTACTTCGATGCGGTGAAGAAGGGGTATGCGGGCACCGCTATCTACACTCGCAAGCAGCCGGACAGGGTCACCAAAGGTCTGGGTTTTGAACTGGCAGACACGGAAGGCCGATATGTGCAGGCGGATTTTGAGGGTTTAAGCATCGCCTCCCTGTATCTGCCTTCGGGCTCCAGCAGCGAAGAAAGGCTGGCGCGAAAACTCAGTTTCATGGATGATTTCATGGAGCACATGAAAAAACTGCGCAGGAAGCGGCGTGAATTTATCATCTGCGCCGACTGGAATATTTGTCATAAGGAAATCGATCTTAAAAATTGGCGTGCCAACCAGAAGAATTCGGGTTTCCTGCCCGTGGAACGGCGGTGGCTCGACAGTCTTTATGATGAGGTGGGTTTTGTGGACGCATTCAGGCTGGTTAATCGGGAAGCAGATCAATATTCCTGGTGGTCGAACCGAGGTCAGGCCAGGGCAAATAATGTCGGTTGGCGACTCGACTACCATGTCATAACACCAGGCATTGCAGACACGGTAATGGCCGCCACCATCGTATCGGGCCATAACTTTTCGGATCATGCGCCGGTTATTTTGGATTATAATTTATGACAGGCGGGGCCTTCCCCGTCTGCCACCTTGACAGAGTGAATTAGACGATGAGCGTTAAGAGACTGGTGCAGCTTGGATTTAAATCAGCCATGGTGATCGTCATCGCCACGGCGGCAAGTGCCGGTTTTGCCCAGCGCCTGATCGCCGTTATCGACACATCCAAGGGTGAAATTCGAGTCGAACTCAATGCCCGTGCAGCGCCTACCACGGTTGCTAATTTCGTCAATCTGGCGCAGCGCGGGTTTTACGATGGGCTTACATTCCACCGTATCGAGAGAAATTTTATGGCCCAGGGAGGGGACCCTCTGGGCACTGGCAGCGGCGGCCCGGGATACCAGTTTCGTGGAGAAATCGTACTGAAGCATAACCAGCCCGGTATTATTTCCATGGCTAACTCAGGTCCCGGTACCGATGGCAGTCAGTTTTTCCTTACCCATTTAGCCACGCCACACCTCGATGGTCTGCATTCTGTGTTTGGCAAGGTGGTCGCAGGCCTGCCGGTGGTATATGAACTGAGACGCAGGGACGTGATTAACAGCATCCTCATCGAGGGAGACGCTTCGAGTCTATTCGAGCGGCGCAAAGTCCAGCTCGAACAATGGAATCAGCTACTGGACCAGAATTTCCCCGATCTGGCCCCGGCACGAACCACGGTGCCCTGACTGTCCCCGGGTTTCGAATTAATGGTTTCGGTGCTGCTTACAGCACCCGCTTGAAAGGCTTTACGGTCACCTTGGCGTAGACTCCCGCCGCTACATAGGGGTCGGCATCGGACCAGGCCTGGGCCTGCTCAAGGCTGTCGAACTCCGCGACAACCAGGCTGCCGCTAAAGCCGGCCGCTCCAGGGTCCGGGCTATCGATGGCAGGGTGGGGCCCCGCCAGCATCAGCCGATCTTGATCGGCCAGCTTATTTAAGCGCGTTAGGTGTGCCGGCCTGGCAGACCTGCGCCGCTCCAGAGAATTTTCTATATCTTCACTGATGATTGCGTAATACATGGACCCATTAGACCGATTCTTTGCCGGTGGACTTTGACTCAGCATCTTCTTCATCGACTTCGATATATTTGGCCAGTAGCGGCATCTGCCCGATGACGAAGATGAAGGTTAAGATCAAATTGCCAAATACCTTGAACTGAATCCAGGCGCGTTCGCTCAGAGTAAATGCGACGATCAGGTTAACGGCGCCCAAGATGATGAAATAGACAATCCAGATATTATTAAGACGCCGCCATACCTCTTTCGGTGCATTCACGGCATGGCCCATCATATGTTCGATGGCTGGCTTGCTGCCGAAGTAGCGTGATCCGAAGAAGACCGTGGCGAAAATCCAGTTGACTATGGGGGCCTTCCATTTCAGAAAGTCCGTATTTCTAAAGATTATTGTCGGGATGCAGAATAGGACCACGGCGCATAATGTGATCCATTGGAATTTGTCCAAGCGCCGGTTGACCAGGAATAGGCAGCCATAGGTGAGAATAGAGGCCGCCAGCAGGAATTCGGCAGCACTGAAGATTCCGCCGATCGAATGCTCAAAACCCCCTATGCTCACAGTGCGTTCGTCGATGGCGAAAATGGTGAAGAAAATAACCAGTGGGATGTAATCAATAAACTGTTTCATCTGCTCGCAGCGATGTTGCTATCCTCCACCTGTTGCCCCTGATAACCGACTTGGTGTAGCGCAGCACAGCTATCTTGTATGCCAGAGCCGCCGCCGATGGTAGCCGAAGCCGCATCTTAGTTGATTTAAAGAAATCTGTCTGCTTTTGCAAGTCGATGGAATGTAATAGAATCTTTTTCCTTTTTTCAGCCAACTACAGGGCGTGACGAGAACAGCCAGATCCAGCGATCAGAGGCTCCCCAATATGAGCGAATTCCTACAAGTCCATCCGGTCAATCCAGAGCCCAGGATGATAAAACAGGTTGTGGATGTACTCCTGCAGGGCGGGGTCATTGTCTACCCAACCGATTCCACCTATGCCCTGGGTTGTCATATTGGCGACAAGCCTGCGTTGGAGCGAATCAGACGCATACGGCAACTCGATAGCAAGCATAATTTCACCCTGGTTTGTAGCGACCTGTCCTCGCTTGCCATCTATGCCAAGGTTCACAACAGTGCGTACAGAATATTGAAAGCCTATACGCCTGGTCCCTACACATTTATCCTCAAGGCGACACCGGAAGTCCCGCGCCGACTGATGCATCCGAAAAAGAAGACAATTGGGCTCCGGGTTCCTCAGAATCCGATTGCGCAGTCTATTCTCGCGGCCCTGGGTGAGCCGCTCATGAGTACCAGTCTGATCTTGCCTGAGGCGGAGACAGCCCTGTTTGATCCCTACCAGATGCGACTCAAAATCGGAAAGCTTGTAGACTTGATCGTGGATGGCGGTGCCTGCGGATTGGAACCCACGACGATGGTAGATCTGGTGGAGGGGGTTCCGCAGCTCGTGAGAGTGGGTAAGGGTGACCCGGAACCCTTTCGTTAAGGGCACCTGGTTTACGGTTTTATGGGGCTGGAAAACTGAATTTAATTGAGTTAAGGAGAAGCAGTGTCTACGGTCGATTCACAACAGCGAGTGTTATCGGGAATGCGGCCCACCGGTCGTCTTCATTTGGGCCATCTACATGGCGTGTTGAAGAACTGGGTCAAGTTGCAGCATGAATACGAGTGCTTCTTTTTCGTGGCTGACTGGCACGCACTGACCACCGATTACGGAGATCCCGGAATTTTCGAGGAAAACGTGGTGGAGATGGTGATCGACTGGTTGGCGGTGGGTGTCAACCCGGGTTCTGCGGCGCTGTTCGTGCAGTCCAAGGTGCCGGAGCATGCGGAATTGCATTTGCTGTTGTCGATGATAACGCCCATAGGATGGTTGGAGCGGGTCCCCAGCTACAAAGACCAGCAGGAAAAATTACGGGAAAAAGACCTGGATACTTACGGCTTTCTCGGCTACCCACTGCTGCAAGCCGCGGATATTCTCATTTATCGAGCCGGCTACGTACCGGTGGGTGCAGACCAGGTGGCACACGTCGAACTCACCCGGGAAGTCGCCAGGCGCTTTAATCACATGTACGGCCGGGAACCCGGGTTCGAAGAGAATGCCATGGCGGCGGTCAGGAAAATGGGTAAGAAGTCGGCACGCCTGTATTCCAGTTTGCGCACCGCCTACCAGGAGCAGGGCGACCACGAAGCCCTGGCAAAGGCCCAGGCATTGTTGAAAGAACAGCAGAATATATCGATCGGTGATCGTGAGAGGTTGTTCGGTTATCTCGAAGGTGGCGGCAAGATGATCCTGTATGAACCCCAGGCCCTGTTAACGCCAGCCTGCAAGATGCCAGGACTGGATGGACAGAAAATGTCAAAGTCCTACGGTAACACCATCACCCTTCGAGAACCGTTGAAAGACGTCGAAAAGAAAATCAGCACCATGCCAACCGATCCGGCCAGGGTGCGGCGGAAAGATCCTGGGGATCCTGAGAAATGCCCGGTGTGGCAACTACATCTGAGCTACTCGAGCCAGAAAACCAGGGACTGGGTGGTGGCTGGATGCAAGAGTGCCGGCATTGGCTGCCTGGAGTGCAAGAAACCTGTGATTGAAGCCGTCATCGCAGAACTGGAACCGATTCAGAAAGAGGCGGCGCAATACGAGAGAGACCCGGATATCGTGAGATCAATAATTGCCGAGGGTTGTGAGACGGCACGGGAATGTGCGAAGGCGACCATACAGGAAGTGCGCTCGGCGATGGGACTGAACACCTGGTGATGAGGCTTTGCGGAAATGAGCTTTTCCGCCACAATTCATGTAAAATTTGCCCTGACTTTTGACGCCATAGCAGACCCACAGATTGACGACTCCCGGTACTGAAGCAGAGACGGAAACCCAGCAACAAGGGGGTGCCTCTGCCCAGTCTGACTCCGAGCTGCCGGCGCAGCGCGAACTCGCATTCGCCTATGTTGATGGTGAGGCGATCACCGAAGTTCCCAAAGACCTCTATATTCCACCGGATGCGTTAGAAATCTTCCTGGAGGCTTTCGAGGGCCCGTTGGACCTGCTGCTGTATCTGATCAAACGGCAGAATATCAATATCCTCGATATCAAGGTTGCAGAAATTACCGATCAATATATGGCCTACGTGGATCTGATGGAGGTCGGTCAGTTTGAACTGGCTGCAGAATATCTGGTCATGGCGGCGATGTTGGCTGAGATTAAGTCTCGCCTGCTCCTGCCCAGGCACGTCGAGGACGGGACCGAGGAAGACGACCCCCGCATGCAGTTGATTCGACGGCTGCAAGAATACGAGCGTTACAAGAAGGCGGCGGAAGATATCGATGAATTAGTCAGGATGGACCGGGATATTCATCGTGCCGCTGCCGCCCTGCCGGAGCTTGAGCGGATCAGCCCAGAGCCGACGGTGGAGCTGCAGGATATTCTGCTTTCACTGTCGAGAGTGCTGCGGCGTGCCGACATGTTTGAGCACCATCACATTCAACGGGAAACCCTGTCGACGCGGGAAAAAATGTCGGAAATACTGCTGCGCGTTACCGATCGCAAATTCGTGCCCCTGGCTTCGCTGCTGGTGCGGGCGGAAGGCCGATCGGGAGTCATAGTGACATTTCTGGCGATCATGGAGTTGATGAAGGAGTCGCTAATCGAGATCGTGCAATCGGAGCCATTCGGAGCGATACATGTGAAGTCGAGGACATGATCAGAGCCTGGCAGGGCTCAGCGTTGAGAGCAGGGAATCAGGATAGAAGCAAAGCATGAGTGATGTAGATAACAAGGTGAAAATGATCGTGGAGGGCCTGCTGCTGGCCGCAGGCAGACCGCTGTCACTGGATAATATTGCCCAGGTGTTTAGCGAGGATGAGAAGCCCGATAAGGAAGAGTTGACGGCGGTCATGCAAAGTATCACCCAGGACTGTGATGACCGTGGTTTCGAGTTGAAAGAAGTGGCGTCCGGTTACCGCTTTCAAGTCAAGCAGGACCTGAGCGAGTGGGTCGCCAAGCTATGGGAAGAAAGGCCGCCGCGCTACACTCGGGCACTGTTGGAGACTCTGGCTTTGATTGCCTATCGACAGCCGATTACCCGGGGTGACATCGAAGAGATTCGCGGTGTCGGCGTCAGCTCCAATATCATCCGCACCTTGCTGGACCGAGAATGGGTTCGAATTGTGGGCCACCGTGACGTGCCTGGTCGTCCCGCCATGTTCGCGACCACGAAACAGTTTCTCGACTATTTCAACATGAAAAGTTTACAGGAATTGCCTCCGCTGGCTGAAGTGAAGGAACTGGACCGGGGCAGGCCGGAATTTGATTCTGCCGATGACTTGCTAAACCAAAGAATTATCGAGCTGCCAGAGGATGCTATCGACGAAATCAGCTTCGAGAGTACTGCCGATGAAGCGGAAGAGTTGCTTGCCGAAAAGCTGGCAGCCGAACTCTCAATAAAACCCTTGGATGAAATTCTTAGTCTGGCGCCGGCGTCGGCGTCGGCAGAAACCGAGGAAATTGAAGCACTCGATGATACCGGAGAGCAGGACAGCGAATCTCCTGCCACGACCAGCGAAGATTCGATTGCTGACAACTCGGACGATGAGGACGGCGCAGCCATGGAATTTGTTAGCGAAGATGACAGCGATAAGATCGAGCCCTGATGCCGCCGCCTAAGTTCCGCAGCGTACATCATCGATAAACCAAGCGATGATATGACTGAGAAGTTACAGAAAGTGCTGGCCCGTGCCGGTTTTGGTTCCCGTCGCGATATAGAAGGCTGGATCGCCGAGGGTCGGATCAAGGTAAATGGCAAAACCGCTATCATTGGCGAGCGGGTTTCCGACACGGATAAAATTGTTGTCGATGGCAAGAAATTGGCGCCCCAGGGCAAAGACCACATTCAGCGCCGGGTCCTCCTCTACAACAAGCCTGACCATGAGGTGAGCACCCGCAAAGATCCCGAAGGCAGAGCCACGGTATTCGATAGATTGCCGCCCTTAAAGCACAGTCGCTGGGTCTCCATCGGGCGCCTGGATTTAAATACCAGCGGCTTGTTATTGTTCACCACCGACGGTGAGCTTGCCAATAGACTCATGCATCCGAGTTCACAGATAGAGCGGGAGTACGCGGTGCGCGTCATGGGGAAGGTGACGAAGGCCATGGTCGAGCAAATGCATAGCGGTGTCATTATCGATGGCAATCTCTGCCGCTTTACGGATATTCAGTTTTATGCCGGTGAGGGTGTCAACCAGTGGTTCCACGTCGTCTTGATAGAGGGACGCAACCGGGAAGTGCGTAAATTATGGGAGTCGCAGGGGCTGAGGGTAAGTCGCCTCAAGCGCGTCAGGTTCGGACCCATATTTATTCCGAGCACGGTACGCAGAGGCAAGTACCAGGAGCTGGGTAAAGCCGATATTGCGAAATTACTCAAACTGGTCGACATGTGAATCTTGGCCGTTCTGGCTTCAGGGCATGCCCTCGCAGGCAGCTTCCTCAACTGTTGGGATCAAACGATCTGGCATCCAGGGTTTGCCCATGAATCGATTTCGACTGTGGACTCATTAGATAAAGATACACCGGCATGAGGGATTCTGCGGTGGGCTGGGACTCCGGGTTCTCTGCCGGATAGGCGGCGCGGCGCATATTGGTGCGGGTGCCGCCGGGGTTGAGGCTGTTAACACGTATCGAGCTGGTATTGGCGAGTTCATCGGCGAGCGTCTGCATCAGTCCCTCAACGGCAAACTTGGAGACCGCGTAAGCACCCCAATAGGCGCGGCCGATGCGACCGACACTGGACGCGGTAAACAGGAGTCTGGCATCTGCCGAGCGAGAAAGACTGGGCAGTAAAGCCTTGGTCAGAAAGAAGGCGGCGTTTATGTTCACCTGCATCAGTTCACTCCAATCTCGCTCCGGATAGAACTCGATCGGGTTCATGGCGCCTAACAATGCGGCGTTATGAATCAGCCCATCCAGACACTCGAATTGTTCCGTCAGGGACTGTGCCAGGGTCTGATAGTCTGCTGCCGTAGCGGAGATAAAATCCAGGGGGTGAATGACAGTTTTGCCAGGGTTTACCGCTTCTATCTGGTCATATACCGCTTCGAGTTTTTCCTGATTACGGCCCAGTAGAATCAGCCTGGCGCCGTGATCGGCGAATGTGCATGCGCATACTTTGCCAATACCGTCGCTGGCCCCGGTAATCAGAATAGTCTTGTCTTCGAGCAAGTTTTTCGGGGCTGTGTATTCGAACATGGGAGCGGGCACCCTCAGGCAAATTTAAGAGAGTTAAGTAAGGCTTCGGTTTGATCGGCAGAGTGAAGAATAAAATCGGCCATCCATTGTTCTATCTTGGTGTCTGGCGCGAGGTAACCATAAGCGGCAGCGATGGCGATGACGTCGGCATTCTTTGCGGCCTCGATGTCCCGTCGATGATCGCCAATATACACCGTGCGTTCGGTACCCACACCTAACTGCCGGCAGGCGAGCAAGATCGGTTCGGGGTGCGGCTTGCGCTGACTCACGTGATCGGGACAAACCAAGGTGCCGCAGCGAGAGCGCAAATTGAGTTTGTCGAGAAGCAGGTTTGTGTATTTTTCCGGCTTGTTGGTAACGATGCCCCAGGGTATCTGCTGCCGTTCCAGTTTTGCCAGCAGGCCATCCAATCCGGGATACAGGGCGGCGCCAGTTACCTGGAGTTGTTGATAATAGAGGTCGAGCAGGCGCTGAGTAAGCTCTGCAAATTCGGCGTGATCTTCGTCGATTCCGAAGGCGAGTTTGACCAGGGCGCGGGCGCCGTCGGAAACTGTATGGTAAATCGAGTCACGACTTAGCGGTGGTTTCCCATGTTCCGCCAGTAATTGCTTTACCACGGCGACGAAGTCCGGTGCGGTGTCTATCAGGGTGCCATCCAGATCGAATAATACGCACTCTATGGAAGTCTGCAGCGGCGACGCCATCATTTCAAGTCCCGCGACTTTCTATCGAGTCTTTTCGCAAGTCCATTTCTCCGGCCCTGTTTCAGCCTTCAGGTCTAAGGTAATGGGCAAGATAGTTCACATCGAGGCCCCCTTGCAGGGAATATTTCTTGCTAAGTGGATTGTAGTGCAGGCCCACTTGCCCCTGGAGCTGGAGACCACAGTTTCGACACCACAGCGCCAGTTCTGACGGTTTGATAAACTTGCCGTAATCATGGGTGCCGCGGGGCAACAACTTGAGCAGGTATTCGGCGCCAAGTATTGCGAATAGATAGGACTTTGGATTGCGATTAATGGTTGAGAAAAACACAATGCCGCCAGGTTTTAGCAGTCGGTAGCAAGCATCGACTACCGACGCGGGTACCGGCACGTGTTCGAGCAGTTCCAGGCAGGTAACTACATCGAATTGTTGTTGATGCCGCTCGGCAAATTTTTCGGCAGAAGCTTTTTGATAGTCGATTTCGAGTTTGCTTTCGAGTAGATGCAATCTGGCAACCGCGAGTGCGGCATCCGCCATGTCGATAGCGGTCACTCTGGCGCCATGATGAGCCATCGCCTCGGCCAGAATGCCGCCGCCGCAGCCAATATCCACTACCTGCTTGTCGGCGAGATTAATCTGGCGGCTGATGTAATTGACGCGCAGGGGGTTAATGTCGTGTAGGGATTTGAACTCGCTGTTAATATCCCACCAACGCGATGCCAGCGCATCGAATTTCTTGATCTCTAATTCGTCTACGTTTTCCATTTGCTTTATCGCGCCTGCTCGATTTTCTGCTGCCATGCCATCACCGATTTCCTGATTGAGCCACGATCCATGGTTTTTAGTTCACCCTCTTCAAAAATCAGCCGGCCACCACACCACACGTGAGATACCTGGGACGCCTGGGCCGCATACACCAGTTGAGAAACAGGATTATACAGGGGCATGGTATTTAATCGATCCAGGTTTACGGCGGTAATGTCGGCATACTTGCCGGTCTCCAGGCTACCGATGACTGCATCCAGGCCCAGGGCTCTGGCCGCATTGATGGTGGCCAATTCCAGGGCCTGTGATGCCGGTAGCGCGCTGGCATCGGCGGCCACGATTTTGGCAAGCAGCGCGGCGCAGCGCATCTCCGAAAACATATCCAGATCGTTGTTGCTGGCACAGCCATCGGTGCCGAGGGCAACATTGACTCCTGCGTCCAGCAGCTTCGCAACCTGGCACAGGCCGCTGGCCAACTTCAGGTTGGATTCGGGGCAGTGGGCGACGCTGGCGCCGTGTGCTGCCAGTAACTCGATCTCGGTGTCCAGCAACTGGGTGGCATGAACACAGATAAGGCGGGGGCTCAGCAGACCCAGTTCGGCGAGGCGCTGAAGCGGTCGGCGGCCATCGGTCTGCACCGCCTCTTCGACTTCCTGTGCAGTCTCGTGAACATGCATGTGTATCGGCACATCCAGTTCTTCCGCCAGGGTCGAGATCTTCATCAAGGGCTGGTCCGACACGGTGTAGGGGGCATGGGGTCCGAAGGCGGTATGGACCAATTCGCTGTTGCGGTAGTTGTCGTGAAGCTCGGTGGCCTTGTAGATGTATTCTTCCGCATCCTGTGCCCAGACCGTTGGAAAATCGAGTACCGGGCTCGCCAATTGTACGCGTATATTCGCATCCAATGCTGCTCTTGCTACCTCGTCGGGGAAAAAATACATATCTGCGAAGCAGGTGGTGCCGGAGGATATCATTTCGGCGATGGCGAGATTTGCCCCCTGCCTGACGAATTCCGCGCTGACAAATTTGTTTTCAATGGGCCAGACCGCCTGTTCCAGCCATTGTTTAAGAGGGATATCGTCAGCTATTCCCCGCAGCAGGGACATAGCCGAATGACCATGGACGTTCACCAGGCCGGGAATCAAGGCGTGTTGGTTCAGGTGGATGCTGGCGGTGGCGGAGATACTCGATTGCGTATCCTTGGAAGCGGTGATGGCGACGATTTTCCGGTCCCGAATCGCCACTGCATGGTCTTCTAGAACAGTCCCTGCCGGCACCACCGGCAGGATCCATTTTGCGTGAATCAGAAGGTCTGCCTGCAGGGGTTTTTCGGTGCTCAAACGCGGGTCTCTTTCAACTCAATTGTGGTGATTTTATTGCTGACAATCCATTCGCCTTTAAGGTCGACTTTTGGCTTCACTCTCGGGGTAAATACAGGCACGAAATTATACCCCGAAACTCTGCAAATTGCGCGTTCACAGCCTTGACCACAAAAGTCACGGAAATTATTGAAAAAACAGGAAATTATTGGCTTTAAGCGAGCCAAATACAGTGTCCTTGGGGGATGTTTCATGGTAGCATTACAGCCTGTTTTCAGACTCTGTTTTGGTATCTTTCGCCCCACCTGGTTCGACTGTCGCCGGAGCCAGAATCTGGGTAAAAAAACCCTGAATCGGCCGCTATAAAGTAGTAGGCATACTCTCATTTGTTGCATGTCCTTTACCCATAAATTATTCATGCCTCAAGCCCTGCATATCGCTCCCAATCTGTTAGGAAAACGCTAGTCTATGTCCGAATTCGCTAAACAGGTACTGCCTGTCTCACTGGAAAGTGAAATGCGTGAGTCCTATCTGGCTTACGCCATGAGTGTCATCGTCGGACGGGCGTTACCGGACGTACGGGATGGGCTGAAGCCTGTGCACCGACGTGTATTGTTTGCCATGAGTGTACTGTCGAACGATTACAACAAGCCTTACAAGAAGTCGGCTCGCGTCGTCGGCGATGTGATCGGCAAATACCATCCCCATGGTGACACCGCCGTGTATGACACCATCGTGAGAATGGCGCAGGATTTTTCATTGCGTTATCCCCTGGTCGACGGGCAGGGCAATTTTGGTTCGATCGATGGCGATGCGGCGGCGGCCATGCGTTATACGGAAATTCGCATGTCCAAGATCGGCCATGAGCTGCTGGCCGATCTCGACAAGGACACTGTCGATTTCTCACCAAACTACGATGGCACCGAACATATACCGGATGTGTTTCCCACCAGGGTTCCGAACCTGCTGGTCAACGGTTCTTCCGGTATCGCGGTGGGCATGGCTACCAATATCCCTCCCCATAACCTGCGGGAAGTGATCGATGCCGCGATCGCACTCCTCGACAAGCCGGACCTCGATATCGACGGTCTGATGGAGTACATCCAGGGACCGGACTTCCCCACCGCCGGAATTATCAACGGCAAAGCCGGAATAGTGCAGGCTTATCGCACCGGCCGGGGTCGGATTTATGTGCGGGCCAAGGCAGAAATCATCGAGGATGAAAAATCCAACAAACAGACCATCATCGTCACCGAGATCCCCTATCAACTCAATAAATCGAAGTTGATAGAACGTATAGCGGAACTGGTAAAAGAAAAGAAGATCGAGGGGATCACCGAGTTAAGAGACGAATCCGACAAGGACGGTTTGCGTATAGTGATCGAATTACGCCGGGGCGAAATGGGTGACGTGGTGCTCAACAACCTCTATGCCCAGACCCAGATGCAGTCGGTGTTCGGCATCAACATGGTGGCACTCGTCGATGGTCAGCCGCGGGTGTTGAATCTGAAGGAAATACTGGAAGCCTTTATTCGCCATCGTCGCGAAGTGGTTTCGAGAAGAACCAGCTATCTGCTCAGGAAGGCGCGGGAGAAGGGCCATGTTCTCGAGGGTCTCGCGGTGGCGCTGGCAAACATCGACGCGGTCATCGAATTGATCAAGACCTCGGCGAACTCCAGCGAAGCGAAGGAGAAGTTGCTGGCAAGATCCTGGAAATCCGATAGCGTGTTGAAAATGCTGGGGGAAGTGGGAGCAGATGCCTGCAGACCGGATGGGCTGGATCCTCGATACGGCCTGAAAGAAAACGAATATTTTCTCTCGCCGGAACAAGCCCAGGCAATTCTCGAACTGAGACTGCATCGTCTAACCGGTTTGGAACACGAAAAACTGATAAACGATTACCAGGAACTACTGCGACAGATCGGCGATCACCTGGATATATTAGAGAACCAGCCGCGGCTATTAAACGTCGTGCGCGAAGAACTCGAAAAAATTTACAAGGAATACGGTGACGAACGCAAAACTGAAATCGTGGCTTCGCAACTGGATTTGACGATCGAGGACCTGATTCCAGAAGAAGACCGGGTGGTGACAATATCGAATACCGGTTACGCGAAGACCCAGGCGCTGTCCGACTATAGTGCACAACGCCGGGGTGGCAGAGGCAAGGCCGCAGCCACGGTCAAGGATGAGGACTTCGTGGAGCATCTTCTGGTCGCCAACACCCACGATACCCTGCTGTGCTTTAGTTCCGCAGGTAAGGTTTACTGGTTGAAGGTATTTTTGATTCCCATTGCCAGTCGTACCTCCAGGGGCAAGCCCATCATCAATATTCTACCCCTGGATGAAGATGAACGTATCACCTCCATGTTGCCGGTGACGGAATACACCGATGACCATTTCGTCTTCATGGCCACTGCTAACGGCACCGTCAAGAAAACCGCACTCACAAATTTCGCCCGGCAACGCAGTGTCGGGCTACGGGCTATCGAACTGGATGCAGGCGATGAGTTGGTGGGGACTGCCGTCACCGATGGTTCTAAAGATGTGATGCTGATGAGCAGTAGCGGCAAGGTTACACGTTTCAAGGAATCTGATGTCAGGGCAATGGGGCGAACGGCACGTGGCGTCAGGGGCATTAGGATGGCGCCAGGTTTCCGCATGATTTCACTGATTATTCCCGATGAAGGTATGCAAATACTTACCGTGAGTGAAAATGGTTATGGTAAACGCACTTGGGTTGAGGACTTTCCTGTCTATGGTCGCGGTGGTCAGGGCGTCATTGGAATGCAAACCAGCGACCGTAATGGTGCCGTGGTGGGCGCCGTCCAGGTCAAGGAAAGCGATGAAATCATGCTGATTTCAGACAAGGGTACCCTGGTGCGCACCCGCGTGGATGAGATCTCGGTGCAGGGAAGAAACACCCAGGGTGTGCGTCTGATACGGTTAAAAGGAGGGGAAAAACTGGTTGGGATAGAGCAGGTAGACGAGCCGGAAGAAACCTCAGATTCAGATTCTGAGGAGTTATCCGCAGAGGGTAATGATACCCAGAACGATGATAACGAAGCGCGATGAAAAAAATCCTTCGGTGGCCTTCCTGGGGCCGCGGGGAACGTATTCCCAGGCCGCTGTCATTGGGCACTTTGGATCGAGCTGTGAACTACTCGAATGTGCCGGCATAGAAGATGTGTTTGCCGCAGTTGAGGGCAGTGGCGCCGATTTTGGTGTGGTGCCGGTAGAAAACTCCACCGAAGGTGCCATAAATAATACCCAGGATTGCCTGCTGCACAGCAGCTTAAAAATCGTCGGCGAGGAAATTGTCAGCATCGAACATAATTTGCTTGCCAACCAGGCGGCAGATGACAGCGAGATAGATACGATTGCATCCCACCAGCAGTCCCTGGCGCAATGTCGTCACTGGTTAAAAAAGCATTACCCGAAGGTCAGGCAAATCGAATGTGCCAGTAATGCCGAGGCGGCATTAAAGGCGCAGAACGACAGTCGGATTGCCGCGGTTGCCGGCCCCCTCGCAGCTGCCATCTATGATCTGAAAATAGTGCATGCCGGCATTCAGGATCAGGATCATAACAGTACGAGATTTCTGATCCTGTCTCGGCAGGGCACCGCAGCCACGGGAAATGACAAGACCAGTGTGCTCATTCATACACAGAACAAGCCCGGTGCCCTGTTTCGCATCCTGCAACCCTTCGAAAGATTCCAGGTGAGTCTGAGCAAGATCGAAACCCGTCCCTCGAAGCAGGCGGCCTGGGAATATGTGTTCTTCATCGATTTCGAAGGCCATATCGAGGACCAGGCGATTAAAGAATTGTTTGCGCAACTACGGCAGTGCACCGCGGAAATCAAAGTGCTGGGCTCCTATCCGGTTGCGTGTAGCCGGGATATATCCGGGCTAGCTGACATCGAGTCAGAACAGCCATCAGAAACTAAATGTGAATAATCTGTCAGGCAAAACAATCTTGATTCTCGGTCTGGGACTAATCGGCGGATCGATCGCGCGCGGCCTCAAGGCAGTCGATTCAAGTCAACGTGTGTTGGCGACGGACCTGGATGAAAAATCCCTGCAGGCTGCCATCGAGGATAAGTCGATTGACGGTTGTGGTGATTTGGAAAGCCTTTGCCCCCAGGCTGATATCATCGTGATTGCGCTGCCGCCGTTGTCGATTAACGCCGTGCTGCCCATCATCTGCGCTCACATGAATGCCACTGCGGTGGTCACCGACGTGGCGAGTGTAAAATCTCACATCCTGAAGACTCTGGACAAGTTGGATGTAGCCTTTCAGCCACGATTCGTGCCCGGCCATCCCATCGCAGGGTCGGAACGAAGTGGCTACGGCGCGTCCCGGCCAGATTTATTCGCGCAACGTAATGTGATACTCACACCCTTGCCAACGACGAGTACGGAGGCGGTGGCGGTTGTTAACTGCCTGTGGCGACAGCTTGACGCCAATGTGTTGGGAATGAGTATCTGCCGGCATGACGAGGTGCTGGCGGCGACCAGCCATCTGCCCCATTTACTCGCCTTCGCCATCGTCGATGTGCTGGTTAAGCAGGAACTCAGTGCCGATATTTTTCGTTATGCGGCGGGTGGCTTTGCCGATTTCAGTCGCCTGGCTTCGAGCGACGCCACCATGTGGTCGGATATATTCATCGCCAATGCGGATGCCAGCACCAGAGTACTCGATGCCTATATCGAGAATCTGGTGGAACTGAAAAAAGCAATAAGCGATAGAGACCAGGCCTTTTTGATGAGTACATTTTTGCGCGCAAAAAAAACCCGGGACAAATTCATTGAGCAGCATTTTAAACCCTCAGGCGACACCATCATGACCGACCCGCAAGTTACGCTACAGGTGCAATCTGGCGGCCAGATAGCCGGGACACTTCGGGTTCCCGGTGATAAATCTATTTCTCACCGGGCCATAATTCTCGGTTCCATCGCCGATGGTGTCACCGAAGTCAGTGGTTTCCTCGAGGGTGAGGATGTCCTTAACACGGTGGCTGCCTTCCGTGAGATGGGGGTCACCATCATCGGTCCCGAGGCTGGCAAACTCACCCTGTACGGGGTCGGCAAAGCGGGTCTGCAGCCACCGCGTAAACCCCTGTACATGGGGAATTCCGGCACCGCCATGCGCTTGTTGGCGGGCCTGCTGGGGGCGCAGTCCTTCGACAGTGAATTGACCGGGGATGAATCTCTCAATGGCAGGCCCATGAACCGGGTGGTTAAACCATTGCGGCAAATGGGGGCGAGCATCGCTACCGCTGCCGGCGGTACCCCGCCTCTGCGAATCACCGGGACCGAACTGCGTGGAATCGAATACGATATGCCATTGGCCAGCGCCCAGGTTAAATCCTGCTTATTGCTGGCCGGACTCTTCGCCCGGGGCGTAACCAAGGTCAGGGAGCCAGCGAGCTGTCGGGATCACACCGAGAGAATGCTGGCGGGTTTCGGATATCCTCTGCAGCGAGATAGGGCAGCAGGCACCATCACCGTGGAAGGTGGTCATAGCCTGAAAGCGACCGCAATCGACGTGCCGGCTGATATTTCCTCGGCGGCTTTCTTTATCGTCGCCGCCGCCATAAGCCCTGGCTCTTCGCTGCTGTTGGAACATGTGGGCGTCAATCCCACGCGTACAGGGATCATCAATATCCTGCAGGCAATGGGCGCCGATATCGAATTGCACAACGAACGCGAGGTGGGCGGCGAGCCGGTGGCGGATCTGCGGGTACGATACCGCCAATTGCGGGGAATCGAAATCCCGACACAGCAAATACCCCTTGCCATCGATGAATTTCCGGTGCTGTTCATCGCCGCGGCCTGTGCGCAAGGCGAGACCCTGTTGCGTGGGGCGGCGGAATTGCGGGTCAAGGAAAGCGATAGAATCGACGCGATGGCCGCTGGACTGACAAGCCTGGGCATTACCACGAAATCATATGATGACGGCATTCGTATCCAGGGGGGTACTTTGTGCGGTGGCCAGGTAGACAGTCATGGCGATCACAGAATTGCTATGGCATTTACCATCGCCGCACTGCGGGCGACTGGCGCGATTACCATCACCGATTGTGCAAACGTCGCCACCTCCTTTCCTGGCTTCGTGGAGATGGCAAACCGGGTCGGTATCAAGGTGTCGGCGCATGTGGATTAAGGCATCATCGTGACCCGGCCCAGGGTAATCACCATCGACGGGCCATCCGCTTCCGGCAAGGGCACTGTCGCTGCCCGCGTCGCCGAGGCGCTGGGCTTTTCTCTGCTGGATAGCGGCGCCCTATACCGGGTGCTTGGAATTGCCGCACGCAAGCAGCATCTGAGCCTCGACAATCACCAGCAATTGGCACGACTTGCAGCGGGTTTGAAGATCGAATTCGGAATCTCCGGACCTGGCTCGGTCCGGCTCAATGGCGAGGATGTAAGCCAGGAGATAAGGACCGATGCCGCCAGTAAATTGGCCTCCGAGGTCGGGGCAATCCCGGCTGCCCGGGAGGCGCTGTTACAACGCCAGCTGGCGTTCAGACAGCCGCCGGGTCTGGTTGCCGATGGCCGCGATATGGGGACCGTCGTGTTTCCCGATGCAGAGCTGAAAATATTTCTCACCGCCAGCCCCAAAGAAAGGGCTCAAAGGCGATATAAGCAGTTGATAGGTAAGGGTATTGGTGCTATTCTGCCCGACCTTTTGCGGGAGCTAAAGGATCGGGATGAGCGCGACAGCCAGCGGGCTGTTTCGCCACTCAAGCCGGCCGCAGATGCCGCCATACTCGATACCACCAAGCTGACGATCGATGAAGTTGTGGCGAGAGTGCTGGAACTGGCAGCCGTCAGCATGGACGACGGCACCCCGTAACAGAAATTGATAGCAAAGAAATCGCAAGACAAACCGTTTTCAGCCTGCAGCACCAGCATTGGCAGGGTGAAGACTATTACTAATAACCCCGCGCAAACTGGAACGTGGTGTAGTTATAGAATACATTAATATAATTCTGTAACTAATTGAATAAATTGGATTAAATAATGACTGAGAGTTTTGCTGAACTATTTGAACAGAGCTTACTTGAAATAGATATGACCCCCGGCGCCATCGTTACTGGCACCGTGATCGATATAGACAGTGACTGGGTAACAGTCCATGCCGGCCTTAAATCTGAAGGCGTAATTCCCCGCAACGAATTCCTCGATGAGCAGGGTGACTTCGCCCTGGAAATAGGCGATGAAGTAAAAGTTGCACTGGAAACCGTCGAAGACGGATTTGGTGAAACCCGCCTCTCCAGGGAGAAAGCAAAACGTGCCGAATCCTGGATGGAACTGGAAGCGGCTTATGAAAAGAACGATATCGTGACCGGCGTAATCAACGGCAAGGTAAAAGGCGGTTTCACCGTCGATTTGAACAATATTCGGGCATTCCTGCCAGGTTCGCTAGTAGACGTGCGGCCGGTGCGGGATACGCTGCACCTGGAAGGCCAGCTGTTGGAATTCCGCTTGATCAAATTGGATCAGAAGCGCAACAACGTGGTGGTCTCTCGTCGTGCGGTACTGGAGTCCGTGAGCACGGAAGAGCGCGATGCGCTGCTGGCGAAACTGCAGGAAGGGATGTCGATTAAGGGCATAGTCAAGAACCTGACGGATTATGGTGCCTTCGTTGATCTTGGGGGTATCGACGGATTGCTTCATATCACCGATATGTCCTGGAAACGGATCAAGCATCCCAGTGAAATTGTCAATGTCGGCGATGAGATCGATGTCAAAGTGCTCAAGTACGATCGCGATCGCAATCGCGTTTCCCTCGGTCTCAAGCAATTGGGTGAAGATCCCTGGGTGGCGATCAAAGGCCGTTATCCTGAGAATACCCGGGTCAGAGCCATCGTTACCAACCTCACCGACTATGGTTGTTTTGCGGAGTTGGAGGAAGGTGTGGAAGGTTTGGTCCACGTCTCAGAAATGGACTGGACTAACAAGAATATTCATCCATCCAAGGTGGTTCAACTCGGCGATGAAATTGAAGTGATGATATTGGACATCGATGAAGAGCGTCGCCGCATCTCCCTCGGTATCAAGCAGTGCTTCCAGAATCCGTGGGACGGTTTCGCAGAAAACTTCAAGAAGGGCGATAAGATTTCCGGCGTTATCAAGTCGATCACCGATTTCGGTATCTTCATTGGTCTGGAGGGCAACATTGATGGCCTGGTGCATTTGTCTGATATCTCCTGGGACGAAGCCGGCGAAGATGCGGTGCGAAAGTACAAGAAAGGCGATGAGATCGAGACCGTCATCCTGTCTATCGATCCCGAGCGAGAGCGTATTTCATTGGGGGTTAAACAGTTGGCAAATGACCCCTTTATGAATTACGTTGCCGACTTCGAGAAAGGCAGTATCGTCACCGGGTCTGTGACTGCGGTTGATGCCAAGGCGGCGACGATTACCCTGGCCGAAGGCGTGGAAGGCGTGCTTAGAGCTTCTGAAATCAGCCGCGATAAAGTCGAAGATGCCAGAAATGTTCTGCAAGAAGGCGCAGAGATTGAAATTAAAATTGTTAGCGTCGATCGCAAGAATCGTGTCTTGAGCCTGTCGGTTAAGGCCATCGAAATTGATGATGAGAGAGCTGCAATCCATGACCATAAGAAACAGGATGCCGCCGAAGTATCACACGGTACTATCGGCGACCTCATAAAGGCTGAAATGGATAAAAGCTAGAGGAAATTATTCCTGGCGTTACTTTGTGGTAGGCTTGGAAACTCGATTGGAATGTATCAGCACAGGGGATAAAATGACCAAGTCAGAACTTATCGATCGAATCGCGGCGAAACAAACCCAGCTGTCGTCGAAAGATGTGGAGTTGGCAGTGAAAGCGGTTCTCGAATACATGTCCTCGGTGCTTTCTGAAGGCGGCAGGATTGAAATTCGGGGATTCGGCAGTTTTTCACTACATTATCGTGTTCCCCGGATTGGTCGAAATCCAAAGACTGGCACCCCAGTAGCATTGAGTGGCAAGTATGT
>JADFIJ010000183.1 GCA_022566775.1 Pseudomonadota bacterium
ACGGCGATGGAAAAGTTCGGCATGTCGGCACGGGCGACGCACCGGGTGATGAAGATGGCGAGGACGATTGCGGATCTTGAGGAGAGTCAGAAAATCCGGCAGCACGATCTTCTGGAGGCCATTGGCTACCGCAAATGCAAGCTCAACCGATCACTGCTGCGATGAATCCTTTTCAAATTGTTGTAGCCGCTTCTCCAACTCCAGAATAGTCGCGGCCAACTCGTCGATGCGACGTTCGGCCCGCCGTAATACCTTCGATTGTGCATCAAACTCGCTACGAGTCAGGAGGTCCATCTCTGTCAGCGCCTTGGCCAACTGTTGCTCTATCTTGGTGCGTAATTCACTGGACAATTCCCGCACAACGGGGAGCATAGAGGAAAGTCGGCTGGCGAGTTCATCGAGGAAATTTTTGTCGCGCATCGGGGCAGTGGCTCAGGAGTTTTGACGCTGGGACCCCATTATATCATCAAACATTTCTAGCCCATCGCCCATAACGCACCAATAGAGTGCGCGCCACCGGTGCACGCACCGCTTGTGTTCAAAATGGCGGCATTTGTCGTGGAGATCTACCGTGCGTAAGACTGCAATCTTTCTAATCTATTGTTTTTAATAGAAAAATCATAACTGGCACGCCCCGTGCATTATCCTCCAGCAGTTGGTTGAATTCGAACAGGCAGATGCCTGAACTAATACACCTGAATAGCGAAGGAGCAAAATAATGAAGTTAGTCACGGCTATTATCAAGCCATTCAAACTGGACGACGTCCGTGAAGCCCTGTCTGAGATAGGGGTGCAGGGCATTACCGTAACTGAAGTAAAAGGCTTTGGTAGACAGAAAGGCCACACCGAGTTGTACCGCGGTGCGGAGTATGTTGTCGATTTTCTGCCCAAGGTAAAACTGGAAGTCGCCATTGGAGAGTCCTTGCTCGATCAGACTCTGGAGGCAATCACCGGCGCCGCGAACACGGGCAAGATTGGTGACGGCAAGATTTTTGTTACCGAGCTCGCGCAGGTTATCCGCATTCGCACCGGTGAGACCGGGGACGAAGCGATTTAAATCACAGCTGGCTGGAAACATCCGCGGCCATAGAAAGAGACCGATTTTTGGAGATTGTTGAGGAAACAAAATTATGAAGAAGTTAATGACAAATAAGTGGGGACTCGGCCTGGCAGCGACTGCGCTGATGTTGCTTCCTTCGGTAGCGTCTGCCCAGGAACTGGATACCGGTGATACTGCCTGGATGATTACCGCAACCGTGCTGGTACTGATGATGACGATACCAGGCCTTTCCCTGTTTTATGCAGGCATGGTGCGCAGTAAAAACGTGCTTTCGGTAATGATGCAGTGTTTCGCCATCACCTGCCTGATGACGGTGATCTGGGTGGTATATGGTTATAGCGTTGCCTTCGATGTGACCGGTATGGAAGAGGGAGTATTTAACATCTCTTCGATTGTCGGTGGTCTCGGTAACGCGTTCATGTCCGGCATCACGGTAGATTCGATGTCCGGAACGATTCCGGAATCCGTATTCGCCACCTTTCAGATGACATTCGCGATCATTACACCCGCCTTGATTGTGGGTGCTTTCGCGGAGCGCATGAAATTCTCAACTATGATGGTATTCATGGGATTGTGGGTGACTATTTGCTATTTGCCCATGGTTCACATGGTATGGGCAGGTCCCGGTGGATTGCTTTGGGACTGGGGCATAATCGATTTTGCCGGTGGCACGGTGGTGCATATCAACGCCGGGATTGCCGCACTCGTCGCTGCAATTATGTTGGGCAAGCGCAAAGGCTACCCCGGTACAGCGATGCCTCCCCATAACCTGACTTATACGATGATCGGTGCCGCCCTGCTGTGGGTTGGCTGGTTCGGTTTCAATGCCGGATCTGCGGTTTCCGCAGGCGGTAGTGCAGGCATGGCCATGCTGGTTACTCAAGTCGCCGCCGCCACCGCGGCAATTACCTGGATGACGGTGGAATGGATCGTACATGGCAAGCCCAGCGTTTTGGGTATCGCCTCCGGCGCCGTGGCCGGTCTGGTTGCCATTACCCCGGCTTCCGGCTCGGTGGGACCACAGGGAGCACTGTATATCGGCCTAGCGGCGGGCATTGGTTGTTTCTACGCGGCCACCAAGCTGAAGCGGGCACTGGGCTACGATGATTCCCTGGACGTGTTTGGCGTGCATGCCATCGGCGGCATTATTGGCGCCATATTAACCGGCGTATTCACTGCCGAGATGTTCGGTGGTACCGGTCTGGCAGATGGCATCGCTCCACAGCTTTGGATACAAATCAAGAGCGTCATATTTACCGTGCTTTATACAGGCATATTAAGCGTAGCAATACTCAAGGTTCTCGATATGACCATGGGTCTGCGTGTGGATGAGGACGAAGAACAGGAAGGACTCGATCTCTCCTCCCACGATGAACGTGGGTATGTGCTGTGATTTAGCATTTGCAGCTATTCATAAGCGGAGACCTATCCCTCGGCTTATGGCTTTCATGAAAGCGCCTCCGATCCCGGGGGCGCTTTTTTTACGCCATGATCATGGTCAGAATCAGATGGCAATCAACAAGTTGCGGGCCTTGAGCAGTGCCGCAATGTTATCCAGTTAACATTTATTGCCACCGGAGCAGAATGATCTTGTAAATGTGAGAGGATTCACAGGTCAGGCCTCCGAGGCCGGGTAAGCTTGCTGTCATGACTCCCCCGGAATCACATGTTGCGGCCGATCACATCGTCAAGCTGGATTGTGACGATCTCTTACCAGGCATGTACATTTGCGAGCTGGATCGTGCCTGGTCAGATACGCCCTTTCAGATTGACGGATTTCACCTGAAGACAGTGGAAGATATACAGCTGGTCCTGAAATTTTGTCGATTCGTTTATATCGATACCAATCGTGGCGCGAAACCGCAGAAGATGAAGCGGGATCAGCTGACCATACTCAGCAGTGCCCGCAAAGCGACCCCGGTGTCTGCCTCGGTTAAAGTAGAAAGAGACACCTACCCGATTACTCACTCCATAAAGCAACAGTTAGACAAAGCCCGGAAATCTTACCACAGCATAAAGCTCGAACTCGATGCCCAGGCCTCGGCGATCAGGGCACGAGCAGGCAAAGCCAGGAATGCCCTTGGGGGCGAAGCTGAAAGCCAAAATCTGAATATCACAATGCTGGATCAGCAGTTGTTGCGCCTGATTGACACCATAGTGGCGAATCCGCAAGCGCTTATCTGGATCTTGAACACGGAGTCGGTAGTCTCGATAGCGAAGCAGCACGCAAATTACTGCGTGCGAGCAGCGATCTGGGCGGGCATCCTCGCGCGCCAGCTCGGCATGAGCAAGAGCGACATGAAAGTCCTGTTCCAGGGAACCCTGTTAGCCGATATCGGCATGAATCTGCTGCCTCAGAGGCTGGTGAGCAAACGCGGGCCGTTCCGAAGAAAGGAATTCCTGGCCTATGTTAAACACGTGGAATTCGGCCTGGAAATATTATCGGGGCAGGCGGCACTGGATAACAGGGTTGCAGGGATTGTGCGATGTCATCACGAACGCCACGATGGCCTGGGTTTCCCTGCCGGTATAGGGGGCAAGAAAATTCCGGCGCTGGCAAGAATCGCAAACCTGGCCTACTGCTACGAACGCTTGTTGAGGATTCACAGCAGGCAAAGGGTTTCGCCGGCAAAGGCGATGAGCAGACTCTATAAACAGCGAGAATTGAAATTTTCACAGCAACTGGTGGCGGAGTTTATCCAGGTGATGGGAATCTATCCCGTAGGCACCGTAGTGGCGCTTGCTTCCGGCGAGCAGGCCTTGATACTGGAACAGAACCCGCACGAAAAACTGAGCCCAAAGATAGCAATAGTTACCGACACCGATCAGGCAGTGTTGAAGAAAGCGAGCATAGTCGATCTCGCGAAACAGGAATACGCCACTACGGATCGTATTATTACAGGCGCGCCTGCGCCCAGTCGCAGCAAGGTAGATAGCAGTCAATACGCACAAAGTTTCTTCGGTAAAAAAATTGGCGTGGGCAGGTTTAGCTTCAGATTCTAATCTGCGCTACTTCTATGTCACCGTACAAGTACTGCAAGATAGACAGCTCCTGCTTCTTGAAGTGGATAATTTCTCCGGCAAACTCGCCGTCTTCGCCATTAAACAGATGCACGGCCCCTGCTACACCCGGGCGCAACACGTGACGGAGATAGTGGGACACTTCCGCGGAAAGCGGCAGCGTGGAATCGGCATTGAGTTGAGCGTCGGTATAAACGCGGGAGATGCGCATCATTTGCCTGCAGCTGTTATTCAGAGCTGCCTTAACTACTTGGTTTCCGACAGTGCCAGGTTTGTCCAGATTTGACTAATGCTGGTGGCAAGATTCATGGAATAGAAGTGTAACCCCGGCGCACCACCGTCTAACAGCCGCTGGCACAGGTCCGTGACCACATCGATGCCATAACTGCGTAAGCCCTGGACATCGTCATCGAAGTCCGCCAGCCTCCTGTCTAGCCAGCGTGGAATTTCGGCGCCACACTTTGCGCTGAATCTGGCCAGATTCCCGTAATTTGTGATCGGCATTATTCCCGGCACAATAGGAATCCTGATGCCCGCGCTGGTGCAATAGTCGACGAACCGAAAATAGGCATCGGCATTATAGAAGTACTGGGTAATGGCGGCATCGGCGCCGGCGTCAACTTTCTGCTTGAAATAACCCAGATCTGCTTGGTAGCTCGATGACTCCGGATGAATCTCGGGATAGCAGGCGACCTCGATATGAAAGAGGTCGCCAGTTTGCTCGCGTACAAACGCCACCAGTTCGTTGGCATAGCGATGTTGAGCGGCGGCTCCCGAGCCCGAGGGAATATCTCCCCTCAGGGCGACCAGCCGCCTGACCCCGGCTTGCCGGTAAATATCCAGCAGTTGTACGATCTCGCTTTCGTCGGTGCCGCCGAAGGAAAGATGAGGCGCCATCTTTGAACCCAGGGATTGATAGCGCAGAATGGTCTTTTGGGTGCCGGTCCTGGTAGAACCCCCGGCGCCATAGGTGACCGAGAAAAAATCTGGATTAAGTTTGGCCAGGCTCGCGTGCACGGCATCCAGCTTTGCCTCTCCAGCCTCGGTACGAGGCGGGAAAAATTCGATACTGAATTGTCTTGAGTTTAAGCCTGGCATAATAATTCGGGTTGGGATCGGTCCCGCAGTCGCTGTTGTTAAGACCGGTACTTGGGCATCACTGTATTATTCAGAGCTGCCCTAGTACCGATATGAGTCGTTCTTGTAGGGGCCGTCCACCGCCACATTGATGTAGTCCGCCTGCACCGAGGTCAGCTTGGTTAGAACGCCACCGAAGCCGTTCACCATCATGGCAGCAACCTCTTCGTCCAGTTGCTTCGATAGCACCTCAACCTTAAGATTGCGCTGTCTGAATTGTTCTGACTGGTGGGCATATTTACGTTCGTACAGGAACATCTGCGCCAGCACCTGGTTGGCAAAGGAACCATCCATGATGCGGGAAGGATGGCCGGTGGCGTTGCCCAGATTTATCAGGCGGCCTTCTGACAGCAGGATCAAGTAGTCATCCTGGTTGCCGATGCCGCTGCGATAGATCTTGTGAACCTGGGGCTTCACTTCCTCCCAATCCCAGTTATCGCGCATGTACTGGGTGTCAATTTCGTTGTCGAAGTGGCCGATGTTGCAAATAATCGCCCCGGCCTTGATCTGAGAGAGCATGAATTTATCGCAGACGTTGATGTTGCCGGTGGTGGTGACGATTAAGTCCAGCCTGGACAAGAGCGCCTTGTTGATTGCGTCCGCGCTGCCCTTGTTGACGCCATCGATGTAGGGAGAAACCACTTCGAAGCCATCCATGCAGGCCTGCATGGCGCAGATAGGATCGATCTCCGCTATCTTCACAATCATGCCTTCCTGGCGCAGGCTCTGTGATGAACCCTTACCCACATCACCGTAGCCCACCACCAGCGCCTGCTTGCCGGCCAACAACATGTCGGTGCCACGCTTGATGCCGTCGTTGAGACTGTGACGACAACCGTACTTATTGTCGTTCTTGGACTTGGTGACCGAATCATTCACATTGATGGCGGGGACTTTAAGCGAGCCATCTTCCAACATCTCTACCAGGCGATGCACGCCGGTGGTGGTTTCTTCGGTAATGCCATGGATGTGGTCCAACAGCTGCGGATATTTGTCATGCACCATGGCAGTAAGGTCACCGCCGTCATCCAGAATCATATTCACATCCCAGGGTTCACCGTCCTTGAGGATGGTCTGTTCGATGCACCACTCGCCCTCGGCTTCGGTCTGACCCTTCCAGGCATAGACCGCAATACCTGCGGCGGCGACACAGGCCGCGGCATGGTCCTGGGTGGAGAAAATATTACAGGAAGACCAGCGTACTTCGGCACCGAGTTCCACCAGGGTTTCTATCAACACGGCGGTCTGCACCGTCATATGGATGCAGCCGAGAATCTTCGCATCGGCCAGGGGCTTGGACACCGAATATTTGGCGCGCAAGCTCATCAGCGCCGGCATTTCGGCCTCTGCCAGGGTGACTTCCCGGCGACCGAAGTCGGCCAGTGACATGTCCGCTACCTTGTAGTCCGCGGTGAGGGACTGCTTCTCAGATACAGATAAGTTATTCATAGTTTGCTCCATCAATTCAATTAGAGTCCGGCGTCGCTTCTTAAGGCATCGGCTTTGTCTGTTTTTTCCCAGCTGAAATCTACATCGTCTCTGCCGAAGTGACCGTAGGCGGCTGTTGATCGGTAAATGGGCTGGATCAAGTCCAGCATCTTGATTATGCCTCTGGGCTTTAACTCAAAATGTGCACGAATCAAGCGAATGATTTGCTCATTACTAATCTTATTGGTGCCAAATGTTTCGATGTTGATGGAAGTCGGCTCGGCTACACCGATGGCATAGGACAATTGCAGTTCACAGCGGTCGGCAATGCCGGCAGCGACGAGGTTTTTCGCCACATAGCGGGCGGCATAGGCGGCCGAGCGGTCGACCTTGGACGGGTCCTTGCCCGAGAATGCGCCACCGCCGTGACGGGCCATGCCGCCATAGGTGTCGACAATAATCTTGCGGCCGGTCAGGCCACAATCACCGTAGGGGCCGCCGATGACGAAGCGACCGGTTGGATTGATAAAATACTTTGTATCCTCATTGATCCACTCAGGGGGAAGCACCGGCTTGATGATTTCTTCCATGACGGCTTCTTGCAGAACTTTTAGAGAAATGTCTTCACGGTGCTGGGTAGACAGTACGACGGCGTCGATGGCGACGGGTTTGCCGTCTTCATAGCGGAAGGTGATCTGGCTCTTGGCATCGGGTTGGAGCCAGGCTAAAGTGCCATTTTTCCTGACTTCAGACTGACGCTTAACCAGGCGGTGAGAATAGGTGATGGGCGCGGGCATCAGCACGTCAGTCTCGTTGGTGGCATAGCCGAACATCATGCCCTGGTCGCCGGCACCCTGCTCATGGTCCTCGGTTTGGTCTACACCCATGGCGATATCGGCAGACTGTTTACCGATGGCAT
>JADFIJ010000184.1 GCA_022566775.1 Pseudomonadota bacterium
CTATGGAACCCGCCGCCTGAAGCGCAGTTCTGGTGACCTTGGCTGGATCGAGAATACCCATCTTGATCATGTCACCGTACTCACCCGTAGCGGCATTGAAGCCATAATTGCCTTTGCCTGCCTTCACCTTGTCGAGTATGACAGATGGCTCTTCACCCGCGTTCTCGACAATCTGTCGAAGCGGCGTACAAGCGGCTCTTAGCAACAGGCTAATGCCAACATCTTGATCTTCATTATCACCTTTCAGCCCTTCAACTTTTTGCAGAGCTCGCACCAGGGCTACTCCACCGCCAGGTACTACCCCTTCTTCTACCGCGGCGCGGGTCGAATGCAATGCATCTTCAACGCGGGCTTTCTTTTCTTTCATTTCAATCTCGGTGCCTGCGCCAACCTTGATCACGGCAACACCGCCTGCCAGCTTGGCAACACGTTCCTGCAGTTTTTCACGATCATAGTCTGAAGATGTTTCTTCGATTTGCGCACGAATCTGGGATACTCGACCCTCGATGTTCTTGCTGTCGCCGGCGCCATCGATGATGGTCGTGTTTTCCTTGCTGATCTGTACTCGCTTGGCGGAACCGAGGTCGTCGATTGTCGCCCCTTCCAGATTCAGGCCAACTTCCTCTGAGATCACGGTGCCACCGGTGAGGATTGCGATGTCTTCCAGCATGGCTTTTCTGCGATCACCAAAACCCGGTGCTTTTACCGCAGCGACCTTGACAATACCGCGCATATTATTAACAACCAGAGTTGCCAGGGCCTCGCCTTCCACGTCCTCGGCAATGACCAGAAGCGGTCGACCGGCCTTCGCGACACTTTCCAGCAAGCCCAGCATATCGCGGATGTTGGAAATTTTCTTGTCCACCAGAAGCACGAGGGGCTCCTCCAGATCGGCACTCATGCTGTCCTGGTTGTTGATGAAGTAGGCTGACAGATAGCCGCGGTCGAACTGCATACCTTCGACAATGTCCAACTCATCTTCGAGACCGGAACCATCTTCAACCGTAATAACGCCCTCTTTACCGACTTTCTCCATTGCTTCGGCAATAATCTGACCGACCGCCTCATCGGCATTGGCAGAAATTGTACCCACCTGGGCAATTGCCTTGGTATCGGTGCAGGGGGTTGATAGCTTTTCAATTTCCTTAACCATGGCGATAACTGCTTTATCGACGCCACGCTTCAGGTCCATGGGGTTCATGCCGGCTGCAACCGCCTTGAATCCACCACTGAGAATAGATTGAGTCAGCACCGTAGCCGTGGTGGTGCCATCACCTGCGGCGTCAGAGGTCTGGGAAGCGACTTCCTTGACCATCTGTGCACCCATGTTTTCAAATTTGTCTTCCAGATCAATTTCTTTCGCCACGGAAACACCGTCCTTGGTCACGGTGGGTGAGCCGAAGGATTTGTCAATTATGACGTTGCGGCCTTTCGGACCCAGGGTAATTTTTACTGCGTCAGCGAGTACATTGACACCCTGTAAGAGTTTCTGGCGTGCTACATCGCCGAATTTTATTTCTTTAGCCATTTTAAATGATTCCTATCTTGTCTGTGATTGTGTTCTCGAACGCCGGATCTCTGTCGGGATCGCTTAGTCTTCGATAACACCAAAAATTTCGCTCTCGTTAAGAATTAGCAACTCATCATCACCAATTTTGACCGTGTTACTGGAATATTTACCGAAAACGACGGTATCACCCTTTTTCAAGTCAACTGGCTGAATTTTCCCGTTCTCCTGGCGCTTGCCTGGTCCTACCGCAATCACTTCACCCTGCGCTGGTTTCTCAGCGGCCGAGCCTGGCAATACGATGCCCCCTGTGCTGGTTGTTTCTTCTTCCATGCGTCGTACCACGACACGATCTTGTAAAGGCCGGATCTTCATTATTTTTCACTCCCAAATCAAAAGATTTGATTAATAGAATTTAACCAAGCGCCCACTCCACCCCGGTGGCGGTGTGACCATCCTCTAAACTACCAATCTGTAGCTGTAGCCACCGATTACTCGGTATTCCACAGCAAGTTAGTTGATGTTGAGCATAATGGGGATAGTCTGAGATTTTTCAATGGCTTAAGGGCCATTTACGCTCAATTTTTTGGGGATTAGCGGCGAAATTTAGTATCTCATTGATATTCTTAGTTTTATTGCTACTGCTAATTTAAGCTAAACAAGCTTATCACGGTCATCGTCGCTTGGCTCGGGGCTGGCAGGAATTACCTCGGATTCTTCTGAATACTCGCCCTCGTAAGTATTATTTCCCCCGCTATGGAAACCGCCGGTGCCACCGCTACTGGACCAGGAGGTGAAGGCACCGCCACCCTGGGCAGCACCGAGGGTCCTCACCAGGCCAGAATTGATGACCCTGCGAGCAAGCACTCTGCGTATAGGGCCGGTAAGCAACATGAACCCTATCGTGTCGGTGATGAAGCCGGGAGTCAGCAGCAGCGCGCCGGCGCCGGCCAGCATCATCCCTTCAACAATTTCCTGGGCAGGTAGTTCTCCCGATTGCAGGCGCTGACTGGCCCGCAACAAGGTAGACAGCCCCTGGCGCTTCAAAATCTGCACGCCAATCACGGCTGTAGCCACCACCAGACCCACCGTCGGCAGTCCGCCGATGCGATCGCTGACTTCGAACAGCAACAGCATCTCTATTAGAGGTACAACAATAAAGAATATGAAAAGAAAACGCATACAAGCCCCGGAAGAATTTATGAGCTACACTTTATCACGATCTTCGCATATTACTTTAGTATCAGTCTAAGCAGTAAAATAAACCCGAAGCAGATCATGAAATCAGACCGTAGCATCCAGACTAAAGAAAGAATCTGGCAGACCGTACATCAGATCCCGAGGGGAAAAGTGGCGAGTTATGGCCAGATTGCAAAAATGGCGAATCTGCCCGGCTATGCGCGCTATGTGGGTTATGTCCTCAAAACCCTGCCGGGCGACAGCAAATTGCCCTGGTACAGGGTCGTTAATTCCCAGGGATCGATCTCATTTAAGAAAGGCACTCAGCAATATTTATTACAAAAGTCAATTCTGGAGGGTGAAGGAATCGTATTTATAAACGGCAAGTTTTCCATGAGGGAATACGGTTGGCATCATGGCGAAGTGTAGCCCGCTTGGTTAGTGCTATAACTTTGCATTAGTTTGCCAACCCATAACAATAAACACAGACCCGGTATCACCATCAATGTGGTCAACACGAAAAAGATAGCCCAGTCGCCTTCGAGAAAGTCGATAACAACTCCGCTGCCAGCAGCCAATGTAGTCCTGCCAAGATTAGAGATAGATGACATAAGCGCGTATTGCGTGCCGGTATATGTACGGCTGGTAAAGTAGGAGATAAAGGAAATAAATGCAACGGCCGCAAACGCCTGGAAGAAATTATCTACTAACAAGGCCAACATAAACAAATTTGTGTTAGGTCCAACTATCGCCAGCAGAGCAAATAAAAGATTAGCTCCCGCCATTGCCACGCCAGCCACAAACAGGCCTCGGATGACTCCGAACCGTGTATTAATCATGGCACCAAGTAGAGCAAAGACGGCAGTTAGCACACCGCCATAAAATTTCTGATAGAAACTTATCTGATCCGTTGTGAAACCAACTTCCACATAGAACACCAAGGACATTCTTCCCAGCATGGCTTCGCCCAAACGAAACACTAGCAGCAAGAGCAAGATTGAGAATGCCAGTTGGAAGCCACATCGGCTAAAAAATTCTTTGAAAGGACCAACCACAAACTTTAGAAGCCAGTCCTTTACTGTGTACTTTTCAACTCCAGCGTCGGCGTTCTCCTCATCTGAGTGTTCTACTTTAGGACGAGGTGCTAGAAATACCAATGCTATTAGTATCAGATAGACCAGCACTAGGCATCGATAAACCATAGCCCAGGAAAGCCCTATAGTCTCGCCGCCAAGCGCCAGCGCCATTGCGCCGCCAATAAAACCAAACCCGGCATAGTAACCTGCAATGCTCACCGCGGCTGCGAAGGGCATTTTTGCATCCATCTCTTCCCTGGAAAATATGTTTATTCGATAGGCATCGACCGAGATATCCATTGTTGCAGAAGAAATTGCCACGAGCAGCGCCAGTAAACTAATTACTAATAGACTGTCATTTGGCGTGAAAAAACTCATAGCGGTGATGCTAAGAGCTATGATTCCCTGGCACAGTAAGATCCATGAGCGCCGTTGACCGAACCGCTTGTACAGTATGGGTAGTCGTAATCTATCAACAAATGGTGCCCAAACCCAGTTTACAGCATACACAATTGCTATAGCGCCGATGAAACCTATAGTGGAGCGCGAAAACCCAGATTCCTGCAGCCACAGCGTAAGAATAGATCCATGCAATACCCAAGGAAAACCGCTGCAAAATCCAAACAAGAACACGGCATAAAGGCGCTTGTCTCTTAATTGATGGATTGACTCGCTGAATGTCATGGACTGTTGCAAATTATTGACCTACAAAATGTCAACCTATGAAGTTCACTGCTAATCGCGAAAATTATCGAATTGCAAAGGGATATCCAACTTGGCTTCTTTCAACAGCGCCATAACTTTTTGCAGGTCATCTCGCTTCTTGCCACTGACGCGTAATTTCTCACCCTGAATCGCAGTCTGAACCTTGATCTTTGTCGCTTTCACCATCTTAACAATCTTGCGTGCTGTTTCTGATTCGATTCCCTGCTGCACCTTAACCAGCATGGTCGCTTTCTGACCACTTGTTACCACGTCACCTTCGAGCAGACTTTTAGTGTCTATACTCCGCTTCACCAGTTTTGCTCGCAGGATCTCCATCATCTGTCTCACCTGAAAATCGACTTCCGCACTCACTTCGATATCCTCGGAGGCAGAGAGTTCAAACGAGGCATCGATGCCTTTAAAATCGAACCGGGTCCCCACTTCGCGATTGGCCTGATCGAGCGCATTATTGAGCTCGTGCATATCTACCTCTGAAACAATATCGAATGAAGGCATCGTCCTTTCTACTCCTGCTGCTAAATAAGCAAATTGAATTATCGAATACTCATGGGGGCAGTCTATCACCACCGGATGCCTAACTTAATAGCGATACCCCAGTCAGCCTGGCTACGGCCGCAACATAAGTACAAGACAAGGCTTAGGCTAGGGCATCTCTGAATAATGTCATATGGTCTCTGGCCTACAGGCTGTTTCGCAATCAAGGCGACAGTTAGGCAGGTTTTTGCTCCTGCAAAACCTGCATTTCCGCCATCCCTGGCGGTCAAGCATGCGTCCGCCTGTCGAAAACTGGCAACGCAGAGTGTGGAACAGCCTGTAGGCCCCGAAGGGCGCGCTCTGAAGCGCACAGTTGCTGCGTTGCACTTCTTGCCAAGGACTGGGTCATCGCCTACATGGATGTAGGTGAGGGGCGTGAGCTGGGAGCGGAAGCTTTACCTGCGAAGTGCGTCTTGCACCTGTACGCTTCAAATCACGCAGAGACCGTATGCCATTATTCAGAGGTGCCCCAGCGTATGATCCCGCCTGTCCTAAAGTGTGATCCGCTCACAAATCAACTTATACTGCGCTTATCAATTTATCGCGACGGTTTCAGTCCGATGATGAGAATAGTAGAGAGCTTCCCTCTTGATTAGTTCCAAACATCTTCTGCTGCTGGCCATGCTGATCCTACTGGCGATGATCAGTTTTTTGCTGTCCCTGCTCAGCGGCAGCGTCGATCTATCCTTAGGGCAACTCCTTAGAGAATTATTCCAGCCTCAGAACGACTTGGCGGGGCAGGTGTTGCGCGAGATTAGAATTCCTCGCGCACTGGCAGCGTTTACCACCGGTGGTCTATTAGCTCTGGCGGGGGTAATTATGCAGGTGTTGCTGCGCAATCCCCTGGCGGACCCATATATACTCGGCATCTCAGGCGGTGCAGCCGTTGGCGCCTTGTCGGCTATACTACTGGGGCTGGGCGGTTGGTGGATGTCAAATGCCGCCTTCGCCGGCGCCCTGCTCTCTGTGGTTCTGGTGTTTGGCATCGCCAACAAATTTGGCAGATGGTCGGTAACGCGCCTGCTGCTTACCGGTGTGGTCATCTCCGCCGGCTGGGGCGCGGTAATCAATGTTTTGTTAACCAGCAGTTCGAGCAACAATGTACAGAGTATGCTGTTCTGGCTTATGGGAGATCTGAGTCAGAGCAGGGTCGGATTCGGTCATCTCACCGTTCTGCTGGCCGGAATCTTGGGAGGGCTGTATCTTAGCCGCTCCCTCAATGTCCTGGTTCGAGGTGAATTGGTGGCGGCAAGCCTTGGAGTGAATATTAAGGCGATGCGACTGCTGCTCTACCTGTCGGCATCATTACTCACTGCCACCGCCGTTACCATTGCCGGCTCCGTTGGCTTCGTCGGTTTAATCATTCCCCACATGTTAAGACTGTTAGGCGCACGGGACCATCGCTTGCTGCTGCCCTGCTCGGTATTACTGGGCGGGAGTTTTTTGGTAATCGCGGACGCCCTGGCGAGGACAATCATCGCTCCCCAGCAATTGCCAGTGGGAGTGGTGACGGCGATCATAGGCGTTCCCTCGTTTCTAGTCATCTTGCGGAGTAGCATCAAAAAATAGCCATGGCAATTCTCGAATTGAACGCATTGTCCCTGCGCATCGGCGCTACCGAAGTTTGTAGCGATTTGAATATGCAACTGCAGGCTAATCAACGCTGGGGCCTGCTGGGAAAGAACGGCGTCGGCAAAACCACCCTGCTGCACGCACTGATCGGCCTGGTGCCGGTGCAATCCGGGGAGATACTAATCCGCGGCAGAAAACTCGAGAATATCCCGCGGCAGGAGCTTGCGGCGAGTGTTGGCATCCTCTTTCAACACGGTATCAGCGAGTTACCCGCTACGGTGATGGAAACCGTGCTTTTAGGCCGGCATCCTCACGTGCAGTCATTGCTAAGAGATGACCCTGCGGATCTTAAAATCGCCTGCGATGCGCTGCAAGATCTCAAACTGAGCGAGTTGGCTGAACGTCACGTCGATACCCTTTCCGGAGGCGAGCGCCAGCGCGTGGCCCTGGCCATGTTGATCGCACAAACACCGGATTTATTTCTGATGGATGAGCCCAACAATCATCTCGACCTTGCCTTTCAGGTGGAACTGCTCCGCCTACTGGATCGAAAACTGCAACAGCACGCTTCGGCCTTGCTAATGGCTACACACGATATCAACCTGGCGGCGCGGTTCTGCGAGTATATCATTCTGTTAATGGGTGACGGCGAGTTTGTGAAAGGGCCGACTGCAACAGTGCTCACGTCAGAAAATTTGTCGAAGGCGTTTGGCTGTGAGATAAGCTCTATAGTGGGTCAGGGTCGGACTTTTTTTTATCCACGGTAAAGCGAGAGATGAGAAGTCGGGATTCAGACTCGGTTTAACCGAAAAAACCACTGGGCATGGAAGCTAGGGCACCTCTGATTAATGGCATATGGTCTCTGGCCTACAGGCTGTTTCGCAATCAAGGCGACAGTTTGAAGACATGCGTCCGCCTGTCGAAAACTGGCAACGCAGAGTGCGGAACAGCCTG
>JADFIJ010000185.1 GCA_022566775.1 Pseudomonadota bacterium
GCATCATCGCCAGTAACTGCTGGGATGATCCTGCATCGCCTGCTGAATTCTGATCGGACGCGGAGAATGCCCGCTCCCTGGGGTCAGATTTTTCCCTGCGCTTACTGCGCTTATTGATCTGCAATTTCTTGTTTCTGGCTTCTATATCCAAATCTGGAATGATATCGTTCTCGATGAGTATCTGGTTAGCCTGGGTTAGGACTTGTTCCAGCTTGTGAAACACATGGCTGTTGAACCTTCGGTAGACGATCAATAACTCGCCCGAGGAGAGAGCAAGCGGACGCATAGCTTCGGAGAAGGCTGCGCCGATCTGTTCCGGGTCCATTGGATTATTGGACTCATCGATGCGGATGCCATGGAACATGGAATCGAGCCGCGTTGTAAAGCCCAGGTATTGCTCGATATCACAATTACGGGAATGGGCTATCATGCCTTCCATGGCGATGATAGCCTCGAGATCTTCTTCTTTCACCAGGCTCAAGGATCCATAATCGAGGACATTGACTTCCCGATGACCGTCGCTGAGAAGCGCATCAAAATTGACCGCCAGCAATTCAGCGAAACGACCGACGATGGCCTGTTTTTCTGCCTGCAAACTATTGCCGCCAACTGAAGTGCCGCCAGATTGATCCAGTATCGCCATATTGGCTTCTTCCAGGCCCTCGAGCACCAAGTCCGAGAGTGATTTACTCATGGCAGTCTTAATGGCGATAGTGACTGTTTTTACTTTATTCACGACTACTCCGCTACTGTATCCATGTTGCAATCCGACACTGACTGTGCTTTCACACCAGCTGCAATGAAAAAGGTGGCAACGATAAACGGGTATTTCATATTAATTTTCCCTGAGCAGTCCAAATGCTAACCCTTAGGCCCATCCATGTCGACTCAGAGACAGCCTATCGCCACCGGCTTAGGCTATTTCTGACCTGCACGACTGCTGACCCTGTTTGCGGCCCGTGCTTTAGCTGACCATGGATGCCTGCTACCATCACCGCTATCTGTTGGCTGGAAACAATTGTCATGAAATCAGCACTGCGTTTAATCAATCTATCGGTCATCGGGCTTGTCATTCTGATCCTGACCTGGGCCAGCCCCGGCAAGTTCCTCCATGCCCAAACCAGCGTCGGCGACACCCTCACTACGGCGACAAGCGCTAACGGTGACTACATCAGTTGGCGCGAGCATATTATCGACGATTCGGAACTGGCCGGGTTTCTGCTCAGCGGCGGCGATGGACTGGTGATGGCCGATCTGGACCGCGATGGCTACGAAGACATCGTCTCGGTGCATGAATCTGACACCGCTTACGATTCGGCTGTGGCTGATCTTGACTTTGTCCCCCCAGCGGAAGGTCATGTGCGTATCGCCTTCGGTTCGGCAGATCCTGATCTGTGGCTAAATATTACTATCGCAGAGGGCAGCGACGCGCCAGCCCCGGAAGATGCTGCCATCGGGGACCTCAATGGCGACGGCTTCCCGGATGTCATCGTCGCCGCCGAGTTATCCCATTTGATTTATCTTCAGAACCCCGGCGCCGGTGCTCGCAGCGAACCATGGCGCCGGCTGATTCTGCCTATGACCCAGGGCCGCGGCTCTTATATCCGCGTATTCATGGCTGACTTCGATGGCGATGGTATACCTGAGGTGACGGCCGCGAACAAGGGTGCGCAGCGGCCGGGTCCCGAGGATTTTGCCCGCTCGACCCCGGTTAGCCTGTTCAAATTAAGTGGTGACCCCTTGCTCGGTAGCAGTTGGCGGGAAATCGAGCTGGGTCGCTACAGCGTGCCGCAGAACGCCGAACCGGTGGACATCGATGGCGATGGCGATCTTGACATCCTGGTTGGCAGCCGCGGTGAAAACCGTCTCCTGTTTTTTGAGAATCCAGGGGACGGCAGCCTGAACTTTACGGAGCATGCAATCGGTATCAACGGGACTCGGGCCGCTGGCTTTAACCTGGAATACGCTGACCTCAACGGAGACGGTCGACTGGATATCATCAGCGCCACCCCGGGGGGGCTGTCCTGGCTCGAACAGCCGCTGCATATCGACGATGCCTGGAACTCGTTCTTCATTGGCAGCTTCTTACCAGACAGTATCACCGGACTCGAAGTCGCAGACATCAACGGCGACGGCCATTTGGACATCATGGCCGGCAGTTACAGTCGCGGCTCCCGCACCGGCGATGGCGATGTGGACAAAAATGATGCCCTGGGGCGAATCGGCTGGTTCGAGAATCCCGGGGATGCCAGCACAGAATGGATAAGGCACGATATTTCCAGGCGCAAGCGGGGCATGTTCGATAAATTCATCGCCAGGGATCTCGATGGCGATGGTGACATGGATTTTATAACCACCCGTGGCAACAGCGCACCCTACGGCGGCGTGTTATGGCTCGAGCAGATACGCAGCGCTACGGCGAGACCATCCTTTCAACGCGCCCGGGCGATCGACAGTGAAGAAATGCCGCTGCCTTGATTTGAGCGATGCATTTTCAACTTTATCCAGAACCCAGGTATGGGTGCGCCTCTGAACGCCAGGCATCTTGCTGACAGCCCGCCAGGACGCAACGCAAGCCGCGGCTTTGGCCGCGAGGGTCAGTTAATCACGAACTGCGATCGCTTCGATTTCCACAAACATTAACGGGGAACCCAATCTCGCGATCTGGAATGCCGAGCGCGCCGGCAAATTCGGTTGCTCATCGGTGCCGAAGAACTGGGTATAGCCTGCCATGAAGCCGCCAAAGTCCATTCGATCCTCCAGCGTCGGATCGCCGACCAGAAACACCGTCAGTTTGATGATATCGCCAAATTCCATTCCCATGCCCTCGAGATTGGTCTTGATACGGTTCAATACGCTAACGGTCTGGGTTTCGGTGTCACCATAATAAGCTGGCGTTCCCTGCTCCGCGTCGGCATCGGCAGGCAACGGCGTGGCACCACTGAGAAATACCAGGTTACCACTGCTGACTTCCACCGCCTGGGCAATGGGAAATGTGGAATTGTTCGGCAAGGGATAGCGGCGTACGTCGGCGGTGGCGGCGGCGGTGAGCAACATGCTCAAGCCCAAAAACAGTGCTAACTTTCTCATTTTAATTTCTCCATTTCTAGTAGCGGATGGTTTGGAAACGAGCTCCATTCTAGCGATGAATTGAGCCCCTGTGTGACTTTTCCAGTCTAAGGCAGCTCCGATCAACCCTTCAATTCAAGCACCCGTAATGGTAGATTCCATTTCCTACGCCATCATTACCCGGAGGAAGAACAGCAATGAATACAATGAAGATGACTTTTGGCCTGGTACTGGCTGGCTTGCTGAACACAACCTCCACATCACTGCTGGCACAGGATCTTGGCATCATCGGCCCCAGCCCTTACCAGTTTAATACCCAGGGCTGGATGCAACCCTTCGCCGAGGATGGGTTCTCCTGGGGCGGCAACTCCGGTGTATTCGTCCAGTCCAAAGATCGCATCTTCTTCCTGCAACGTGGCGAAACCGAATTGCCAAACCCCATACCCGATGAATACACCAATTTTGCCGGCTCTATGGGATGGAATGTTCTGAGGGGACGGGGACGGGTCTGGCGCAATTGCATCTACGTTATCGATAGCGACGGCAATCTGCTGGAAGTCTGGGATCAGTGGGACCACCTGTTCGTCGGCACGGACGGGCCTGGGCCTCATCGCATCCGCATCAGCCCCTATGACCCGGAACAACGGGTGTGGGTGATCGATGAGACCGGGCATATTATCTACGTATTCTCAAACGACGGCGAGCAACTGCTGATGACCCTGGGTGAGAAAAACATCGCCGGTGAAGATGAAACCCACTATGCCCAGCCCCAGGATGTGGCATTCTTGCCTGACGGTAAATTTTTGGTCGCGGATGGCCTGCGTAATACCCGTATCGTGATTCGGGACGCGGATGGCAGTTACATCTCGGAATTCGGCGAAGGCGGCACCGCTCCCCATCAATTTGGCAGTGTCCATAGCCTGGCGCTGGGGCCCGATGAACGACTCTATGCCCTGGATCGAGATAATCTCAACATCAAGGTGTTCCAGCAAACCGAAGACCGCGACAGCGACACCTATCCACGCTATGAATACGTCACCACCTGGGGCGACCTGGGCATGCCCCTGGATATTACGGTTAGCGAAGATAGCGCCTGGGTCACGGACCTGAATCCACCGAAAATCGTACAGTTCAATTTGGATGGCAGCCGGGAATACACCTGGAATCTGCCGGTGGAAGGACCCGATTTCTGGATCGAGATGCATTCATTGTCGGTGGACGCCGACGGCAATCTATACGGCACTGACAACCAGGCCGGCAGGCCACAAAAAATGGTGCCGCGATCCGACGCCGACCCGAAGCACATCGTGATGAAGCCTTACGTACCCCGGTGAACAACCGACCCTGCAAGTACAAAGGAGCTGGTGAAACAACCGAGCTCTAACACAGCTGTGGTTAGATGTTCGACATGCTTACATGCTGAGTGTTAGTGAAATGGGGTTGTGATCAGACGACTGCACTTCATGGGTATGAGTCGCCATGACCTGGAGGCCGGCGACGAAGACATGATCCAGGGCCAGGCCCAGAAATCGTACTCGATGGTCTTCTTCGAACTGAATCGGTTTAAGATCGAGGCTAACCATCAGTTCGGACAGGACCTTCTGCCGACCCCTCCTCCAGGTATTGAAATCCCCTGAAAATATAATCGGCCCTTCATGGGCTGCCAACACCTCGACTATCGCTTCCAGTTGCGCCCGATAATGCTTCAAGCCAAAACTAAAGTTGACGGCGTGGATGTTAGCGACCAGCAGAGTTTTATCCGTATTACTCAGCGCGTACAACGTGATATTGGTCGCCTTCGGCGTACCCAGCCATGGTTCCATCGCCAGCAATCGGCAACGGGCCAACGGTTCTATCTGACTGAAGGTAACGACGCCGGTGATATCCCTGGCGGTGACGTAACCCGGCGCGAATGACCGGAATCTGGTCTCGGTTAAGACCCGGCTCAAGTGCATACTCGACGCCGCCTCTTGCAGAAGAATTAACTGTTTGTTAGATGCCAGCTTATGCAGATCTCGCATCCACTCGCTTAACTCGCCCTTTTTTATGTTCCAACTAAGCACAGAGATTGCCGAAGAATCCAGTTCCGCCACCGAGGCTGACTTGCGCTCGGCGAGTCGCTGCCGGCAAGCATCGACAGCGTGTGGCAAGCCTGGCCCCAGACCCATATATCCTCCAGGCAGGGTGGCATTCTGCCCCGGCCCGCTGTCGATAGCGGCACAGGCCACAAGCGACAGGAAAATCGATAGAGTTAGCGCTTGTCGAATTAATTGCCGCATAGGAGAAAAAACCGCTGAGAATTAGATAAGGACCGGGTACCGAGGATAATTATAGCCGCTTCACCCAGCCAAAGTGTGAACTGCAACAGGTTTTGCAAACTTCACCGATCCATAACGCAGTTTTTGCTGACGCCGACCCTGCTATGGGCCAGCTTGGCCTTATCGAAGGCAACGGGATTATTGGAGAATGTTTTATTCAGCCGCCCTAACATGTAGTCAAGAGGGATACGCCCCAACTGCGGATGCCCATAGCCGCCGCCGATGTCAGCGTGGACGCCGGCGAACCAGACCTCGCTTACATTTCTTGCCTTGTTACATAGCGTTGGGATGAATGGTTTTCGGTTCTCATCGATGCTGACACAATGGACCACTCTTTTCACATTCGTGGATACGGTTAAGTCTTTAAACAAGTTGATTTTCTGAAAACCAAACCCTATATCGACTGGTATACCAAAGGCACCGACGGTATCAAAAATACCCAGAAACCTGACCGCGACATCCGCTTCCCTGGTGGCGCTTATTTTGGAATATTTTTTATACACCAGTTCTCTTACGGAGGTAGACTTATTTTTTTCTCGCTTGGAGTGAATCCTAATAGATTTTGCGATGCCTTCTTTTTTCAGATCACTGGCCAATAGACGCGCCGAAGCCGCTCCTTCAGCGCCCGAAACAGTTTGTAGATATTGGTGGTGACACCATCGTTATCCCGCCCATTTTCATCGTTCCAGGTACCATCCATGAATACCAGCAGGTGCCGCGGTGTGCCCTGCTATGTGAGATTACTCTTTACAGTTCTGGTAACAGCCATTGGCGGTTCCCCACGCTACTTGCGTAACTTGATTTCATGCTTGAATGTCCTCCATGTTCCCCTGTTCGATGTTGCGCAACCAGGGCCTGCTTGTCATTAGGGAGAGGGTATTTTGTTTATGTCATCCACCAAATTTGCCGAGCCGTCTTAGCGCAAGTGGTAGGCCACCACCGAATCTGTGGCGCTAACGAGTAAATACTGTTTACCGTCGGCTCCCATGTAGGTCATGGGATTGGCGTTACCCCGGCCGGGGAGTTTGACCACCCACAGTTCCTCTCCAGTGGCGGTAGCGAGCGCGCGCAGACGATTATCATCGGTGGCGGCAATGAACAACACCTCACCCGCCGTCACCAGCGCAGCGGCACGACCGGGTCGGCCGGTATGCTGTCGCCCTGGGGGCAGGTTTTCGCTCACGCCGACCGCCTGCTGCCAAACCACATCGCCGGTCACAGAGTCGACGGCTGTCAGCTTTCCCCATGGCGGTTTTTGACAGGGCAGGCGCAACTCCCCAATGCGGACATCGAAGTTTGCCGGGCGCGGACCCCTTCTGACATAGGGAAATTCTGAACCGTCCTCCGCGTCTTCCATCCAGCCAAAGGTGCCAAGGTCCTGAGAGAATACGAAAATGTATCCCGAATTGGGATCGAATGCTGCGCCACCCCAGTTCGGCCCGCCAGTCAGACCGGGGAATAACAGTGTGGTTTTCCCCGCACTGCCATCGGGACGGTAGGCCCACGGCGTGAAGGCGCCGGCGTTATAAATTTCACCGATGTTTGCAAGCAGTTCCGCACACGCTGCCGCGTGTTCGGGTGAGGTGTCTGCCGCCGATACCAGGTCGGCCGGGTCGTAGCTGACCCGGGCCAGGGCCGGTGGCCGCAGTGGAATCGGCTGGGTAGGAAAGGTTTGCTCGCCGGGAACATCGCTGGCTGGCATCGCCCGCTCTTCCACACCGAATATCGGCTCCCCCGTTACCCGGTTGAGGATATAGAGATAGCCTGACTTGGTGGTTACCCCCAGCGCGGGAACCGTGCTGCCGTCGCTGACAATATCGAACAGGGCAGGCGGTGCTGGCGGGTCGTGATCCCATAGATCATGGTGAATGGTTTGAAAATGCCATTTATATTCGCCGCTGCGGATATCTACCGCTACCAGAGAATTCGCGAACAGATTGGCGCCGCCACGATCGCCACCATAAGCGAAGGGTATGGGTGAGGCCAGGGGCAGATATAACAGACCGCGCTGCGCATCCACCGTGAAATAAAAGGGCCAGGCATTGGCGCCGAGACGACACATC
>JADFIJ010000015.1 GCA_022566775.1 Pseudomonadota bacterium
GCTATTTACCCCAGCAAGTCGAAGCCAGTGTCCAGAGCTATTGGCGCGAGCATGACAGTTTCATTGTGACCGAAGATCCTTCCCGGGAGAAGTTCTATTGCCTGTCGATGTTTCCCTACCCGAGCGGAAATCTGCACATGGGTCACGTCCGCAATTATTCTATCGGCGATGCTATAGCCCGTTACCAGCGCATGCAAGGCAAGAATGTATTGCAGCCCATGGGCTGGGATGCATTTGGACTGCCCGCAGAAAACGCCGCCATGGAGAACAAGACCGCGCCGGCGAGATGGACCTATAGCAATATTAACTACATGCGCGAGCAGTTGCAGCGCCTGGGCTTCGCCTATGACTGGAGTCGCGAAATTGCCACCTGTAACAGTGACTACTACCGCTGGGAACAGTGGTTCTTCACGCGCCTGTTTGCAAAAGGCCTGGTCTATAAAAAAGAAGCCGAAGTTAATTGGGATCCTGTCGACCAGACCGTGCTCGCAAATGAGCAGGTTGTGGATGGCCGTGGCTGGAGATCAGGCGCGGTGGTCGAGCGCCGCAGCATACCCCAGTGGTTCATCAAGATAACGGATTTTGCGCAGGAATTGCTGGACGGTCTCGATGATCTCGACGCTTGGCCGGAACGGGTTCGCACCATGCAGAGCAACTGGATCGGACGCTCAGAGGGCGTGGAACTGGAGTTCGACGTCGCCGACGAAGACGATGATGCACTCAAGACCTTTTCGGTGTATACGACACGGCCAGACACATTGCTGGGAGTGACCTATATGGCCATCGCGCCACAGCACCCACTGGCAGCGAAGGCGGCTCAGTCGAACCCTGCGCTGGCGGAGTTTATCGAGCAACAAAAGAATGTCAAGGTAGCCGAGGCCGAATTGGCTACCATGGAAAAAGTCGGGATGGACACCACGCTGCAGGCCATACACCCGATCAGTCAACAACGGCTGCCGATTTTTGTGGCCAATTTCGTCCTCATGTCCTATGGCTCCGGCGCCGTGATGGCAGTACCCGGTCACGATCAGAGAGACTGGGAGTTTGCAAAAAAGTACGGGCTTGAAATCAAGCAAGTGGTGCGGCCGGCATCTGCCAAAACAGATTGTGATCTGGAGCAACAGGCATTTGTTGAAAAAGGCATTCTCATTAATTCTGGCGAGTTCGATGGCTTGAATTTCGAGGACGCCTTCGACGCCATCGAAGCGCACCTCCAGGCTAAGGGTAAGGGCCGGAAAACAGTAAATTTTCGCTTGCGGGACTGGGGCGTATCGAGACAGCGCTATTGGGGCGCACCGATACCCATCATCAACTGCGAAAGTTGTGGAGCGGTTGCGGTGCCCGACAAGGATCTTCCGGTGCTGTTACCCGAAGACATTGAATTCGACGGCACCGGTTCACCTCTACCCAGGCTTGCCGAATTTTACGAAGTGAACTGTCCACGCTGTGATGCGCCAGCCAGAAGGGAAACTGACACCTTCGATACCTTTATGGAATCATCCTGGTATTACGCACGCTATGCCTGTCGTGATCAAGATGAGGCCATGCTGGACCAACGTGCGGATTACTGGCTACCAGTGGATCAATACATTGGCGGAATAGAACACGCAATATTGCACCTGCTGTATGCCCGTTTCTTCCACAAGCTTATGCGCAACGAGGGCCTGGTAAGCTCAGATGAGCCTTTCACCAGGCTGCTGACTCAGGGCATGGTGATTAAGGACGGCAGCAAGATGTCTAAATCGAAGGGCAACACCGTCGATCCCTTGCCCCTGATCGAGAGCTATGGTGCCGATACGGTGCGCATGTTTACCCTGTTCGCCTCCCCGCCTGATCAATCCATGGAGTGGCAAGACAGTGGCATCGTGGGTTGCCACAAATTTTTGAAGCGATTGTGGAAGATCGTGGCCGCTCATGGGCCTCGCAAACTGATTGATTTTTCGGATCTGGATTTAACCGGCGCCCAGAAGCAAATCCGCTTGAAAACCCACCAGACCAGGCTCAAGGCCAGCGATGATTTTGGTCGCCGCCATACATTCAATACCGCCATAGCGGCAATCATGGAATTACTCAATACCCTGACCAAGGGTCTGGCCAGTGATAGCGACAACGACGAGTTGATCAAGCAGGAAGCCCTGGAGACCATCATACTAATGCTTGCGCCCATAGTTCCCCATTTTTGCCATGTGCTGTGGCAGCATCTCGGTCATGAGGGGGCGGTAATGGATGCATCCTGGCCGCTGGTGGATGAATCTGCGCTGATCCAATCCACGGTGTTGATCGTATTACAGGTCAATGGCAAGTTACGAGCCAGGATCGATGTCCAAAAAGATCTTGACCACGATGCCATGGAGCAGATCGCACTGAATCACGAGGCCATCAAAAAATATACCGCCAACGGAACCGTGCGCAAAGTGATTGTAGTTCCCGGGCGATTGGTTAATATCGTAGTGAACTAATCCGGCCATTGAATATGATCACCGTCTCTCGGCTCCTGATCTTGAGCTGCATCTCCGTAATCCTTAGCAGTTGTGGTTTCAGCCTGCGCGGCAGCGATGTGCTGTCGTCCAAGTTTCAGGTGATCCAACTCGATATGGAACAGCCAAACAGTGAATTTTCTCGTTTGCTGCGGCGTTCTCTGGAAGTTGCGGATGTCACTATCGAAGCGCTGCTACCGACGAATTCGGATTCACCGGTGCTGCTGGTGAGCAACGAGAGAATTGTCAGTCGCCCGATTACGGTGAATCCTCGTGCGCGTGCGGCCCAGTACGAGATGCGTCTCTCCATCAATATCGCCCTGGGTCGTGCCGAGAAAACTCTCATTCCCCCGGAGACACTGATGGTGGAGCGCATTTACTTCGAGGATATCGCCAATATTGCTGGCACCCAGGAAGAAGTGGAAATCATCACCGCCGAAATGCGCCGCGAACTGGTCAACCAACTCATGCGACGACTGGAAGCGGTAGAAACTTAAGAACGCCCGCAAGCATACCCAATAATATCCGTGGCCAGCAATCTCAGCAATTGAAAATAAAACCCGAACAATTACAGAGAACTCTAAGCAGCACCGACTCGGCCATCTACTGGCTGGCCGGCGATGAGCCCTTGCTGATGCAGGAATCCGCAGACCGGATTCGTCAACATTATCGGCATCGCGGCTTCCTGGAGCGAGAAGTCTTTGACGTTGATAAAAACTTCGACTGGAATCAATTTTCCAATGCCACCGGCAATCTTTCTCTCTTCTGTGAGCTGAAAATCATCGAGTTACGCCTCGGCTCGGCCAGGCTGGACGATGCGGGCAAGAAGGCACTTCATCACTATGTGCAAGACCCCAATGCAGATTTTCTGATCCTGATTCTTAGCCCCAAATTGGATGCCGCTGCGATCAAGACCCAATGGTTCACCCAGATTGAGCAAGCGGGTGTGTTGTTGCAAATTTGGCCGGTGCCTAGAGATAAGCTGGCTGGCTGGCTAAGTCAAAGACTGCTGCGTGAGGGCATTCATGCGGACCATGATGCCACCCAACTGTTAGCGGATAAAATTGAAGGCAATTTGCTGGCAGCGGTACAGGAAATCGAAAAACTGAAACTGCTGGCGAACGCCGCCCCGGGGACGTCGATCAAGCTGGATGTGAAAACCGTCATGCAGGTGGTTGCCGACAGTTCCCGTTACAGTGTTTACCACTTAGTCGATGCGGCCCTGCTGGGGGATTCGCTGCGATCTCAGAAAATGTTGTCTGGCCTGCGCAACGAGGGCTTGTTTCCACTGGTAATATTGGGGGCAATCACCCGCGAGCTTCGCGCCCTGCTACCGATGCTGGAAAAGAAAGCACAGGGCCAGCAGCTAAACGCCATTATCCAGTCGGCGCGGGTCTGGTATAATCGCAAACAGGCGGTGTCGAAGGCACTCGAGCGGATGACGGTGACCATGATCTGGCAATTGCTGGACCACGCTCGCCGCATCGATCAGTCCGTCAAGGGGTTGTCCAGAGCGAATCCCTGGGATGAACTCAGCCTGATTCTGTTAGCCATAAGTGGCAGCAAAACCGCCACCATGACCAAGACATCGGCGGCGGCGACGAGGCTCGATTTAGGGAGCCTCTAATTTAATCCTCGGCGCAGCAGCAGCGGTTGAATATCTGCGTCTCTCCCCCTGAAGTTCCTGAACAAGGTCATCGCATCTTCGCTTCCGCCCCTGGATAACAGGGTGCGTCGGAAGTGATCGCCATTCTCCCGCAGCAAACCGCCGTTTTCCTTAAACCATTCGACGGTATCGGCGTCCAGCACTTCGCTCCAGATATAGGAGTAATATCCCGCCGAGTAGCCGCCCATGATGTGTGAAAAATAGGGACTTCGATAACGCGGTGGAACACTATCGAGCGCGATTCCGGCCGCGCTCAAGGCCTGCGCCTCGAAAGCCATGATCTCATCGGGACCCGGCACCTGATCCGGAGACAGTTGGTGCAAGGCCTGATCCACGATAGATGCTGCCAGGTATTCGGTGGTCGCAAAGCCCTGGTTAAATTTCTGCGCCGCCAGTACTTTTTCCAGCAGTTCCCCAGGCATTGGCTGCCCGCTTTGATAGTGAACCGCATAATTTGCCAGTACTTCAGGCCAGACCGCCCACATCTCGTTAACCTGGGACGGATACTCCACAAAGTCTCTGGGCACACTGGTGCCGGCGAAATAGGGATACTCGACACTGGAAAACATGCCGTGCAGCGCGTGACCAAACTCATGAAACATCGTTGTCACTTCAGAAAATGTTAACAGCGTGGGTTCCCCTGCTGGCGGCTTGGTGATATTCAGATGATTCGCCACGATGGGCTGAGTATTCAACAAGCTGTTCTGGGAGATATAAGCGTTCATCCAGGCACCGCCGCGCTTACTGGAGCGCGCATAATAATCGGCGATGAATATTGCCAGGGTCGCCCCCTGGCTGTCATAGACTTCGAAAACCCGTACATCTTCCTGATAAACCGGTAGATCTGTTCTTTCTTCGAAGCGAATGCCGTACAGTCTTTCAGCGGCATAGAACACACCTTTGCGCAGGACGTTATCAATCTCGAAATAGGGTTTTAGTTCCGCCGCATCGAAGTTAAAGCGTGCTGCCCGTAGCTTTTCGGCATAGAAATCCCAATCCCAGGAAGCCAGTTCGAAATCCCCGCCCTCTTCCTCGATCATCTGCTGCAGGGCTGCAGCTTCCCGTTGTGCATTTGCGACGGCCGGTGGAGCCAGTTCGGCCAGGCGCCGATTCACGGCTGCCACACTCTGGGCTGTCTGATCTTCCAATATATAGTCCGCGTGAGTCTCATAACCCAACAGTTGTGCGCGCTCCGAACGCAGGCGCAGCACCTTCGACAATATTTCACGATTGTCGAATTCGCCACCGCGGCTGCCTCGCGACAAGGAGGTTCGGTGCATACGCTCGCGCAGGGAACGATTCTGCAAGCTGGCCAGTGCTGGCTGGCCGCTGGTATTGCGCAAGGGGATGACATATTTTCCTGCCAGATCCCTCTTAATTGCTTCTTCTCCTGCGGCAGTAATGGTGGCCTCATCGAGGCCCGTCAATTCTTCTCGCGAGTCGACTACGATGGCCATTGCATTCACTTCGCTTAGCACATTCTGGCTGAACTGGGTTCGCAGTACCGCCAGCTCCGCATTTATCTCCTTCAGTCGTTGTTGCTGATCGGACTCGAGGGCGGCACCGGCCCGCACAAAATCCACGTAGTACTGCTGCAACAGCCGGCTTGACTGGGCATCCAGTGCCAAGGTTTCGCGTTGCTGGTAAAGCGAGCTGATCCGCGCAAACAAGGCCCGGTTTAACAATATACTGTCATTATGTGCTGCCAGAACCGGTGCCAGTTGTTGTTGCAGGGCGCGAATATCATCATTGGTATGAGCGCCTGCGAGGCTGAAGAAGACATTGCCCACGCGAGCCAGAAGTTGGCCAGACAATTCCAATGCCCGGATTGTGTTTTCGAACGTAGCTGCGGCCTGTTGGCCGGCGATGGTGTCAATTTCCAGGGTCTCCTCGGCCATGCCACGCTCGAAGGCCGGCAAATAGTGGTCATTTTCGATTTTGTCGAATTGAGGATAGTTCAGGTAGAGGGGGCTCTCGCCATAAAACGGATTTTCGCTGTTCTGAGCACCTGCAACTGCTTTCACGGCCTGATTTTCTCCTGCCAGATTCGTGCTATTTTCGCTGCTTTCGGGCTCCGAACAAGCGATCAAGGTACAGCCGATACACAGGCTCAGAACGGTATTTCTCATTATCATGTTGACGGACTCATGTTAGGGAAAATGTTGCAGCGGAGTATTTCAGTTTACGCTGGAATAAGGAAGCCTCTGATTAAGAGATATCGATATTTTCCCAGCGCCGACCCTAATTCGTGGCACGGGTCAATTCCCAGGACTTATAATACCCCTGGGTTAACGCACCGGGCTTGTACTCCGTGAAGATTTGGCAATCTGCAAGAACAAGGACTCAAACAATCCAGTTATTCCGCAACTGGCTCTTGCTCCTATGCAGCTGTTGGCTTTGTGCTAACAGCAGCCTGTGGGCAGCAGAGCTCAATATCAGGGGCAATCAACTACCGGTCACCCTGGGTCAGTATCTTGACTACTTAGAAGATCCCAGCCGCGAACGCTCCATCGATGACATCCGCAGTGGCGAATCTGAGTGGCAAAGATCCAGACAGTCGATTCCCACTATGGGAATGTCGTCGTCAGCCTTCTGGTTCCATATTCGGCTGACGGGGGAAGACACGGCAGGCCAAGATCTGCTACTGAGCCTGGATTCTCCGACACTGGATCGAATTGAATTCTATTTCGTTCGCGACGACCAAGTGATTCAAAAATCTGTGCTAGGCGCCTCCATTCCAACTTCACAACAGTCCCACCCCTATCGAATACCGATGGTACTGTTTGAAATGGCGCCCGAGGGCAGCGAAACCCAGGTTTATATTCGCGTCACCTCCAGTTCCGGCATTGAAATTCCGCTTACGCTAACCACCATGAGTCTGTTAGCCCTGGACCAGCAGAGGCCGCTGGTGGTTCTTGGCGCTTTCTTTGCCTTCTTATTTCTTTGTTTTGCTGCCAGCGCGATCCTCTATTTCTATCTTTCAGACCGGCAGTTTCTCGCCTATGCTCTATTTTTTGGCGGTATGATCGTTTATTTTTTGAGTACAACCGGGATGGGCAGAGTCTGGTTCTGGGGAGATACAGCTGAAATCAACACCCGCCTTTCCTACGTGGCTACGGCGTTCATAATCATGAGCCTTTGCCTCATCGGTCAGTATCTGCGATTTGACCACCGCTATCGAGACTCGGTAAACCTGGTTCTAAGATTTCTCAGCTACGCCATGTTGCCAGTCGCTGTGTTTTTTTTGATCGTTCCCTTCGATCAGATTACCCAGGCTATCGTGCTACCGATCATTTATCTGACGATGCTGGTATCGCTTATTTTGCTGGTGATGGCCGGCATCACAGCCGTACAAGGATCTCGATCGGCACTGTATCTATTATTTTCAGTGACGGCAATCCTGTTCGCATTAATGTCACTCTTAAGCTACAAACTAGGCATTGTAGAGAAAGGTGTTTTTACCACCGCCACTGGGGAAGTTCTGGTAACCATCGCTGCATTACTGCTTTTCGCATCCCTGGCGGAGTTTGTCCGCGCCAAGAACGAAGAATATGACCGGGCTCGACTGGACACCAAGGCGAAAGGTGATTTCCTGCGAAATGTCTCCAGGGAATTCCTCACACCCGTACATCTGATCCTGGCCAATTCGAAACGATTATTGGCTGCCCAATCCAATACGCTGGATGAGCCAACCAAGGCGCATATAACAACCGTCATCCAACAGAGTGATTATCTACACAATCTCATCAACGATTTGTTGGAGATGGCTGAACTCGAGTCGGATAATTTTGAACCTGAGTTCGAGCTGCTGGAAATTTCCCACTTCCTGACCGAAGTCAAAGACATGATCCTGCCCACTGCGATGGAGAAGGGACTGACACTCAGTACAGATTTCGCCTCAGCCAATCTATTGGTGCAAACCGACAAAGTTAGATTGCAACACTCACTACTCAACATCCTTACCAATGCGATTAAATTTACCGAACGAGGCTCGATCCTGATCGGTTACAAGGCGGTTTATTTCCGTCGCCGACTCGGTATCGAGATATTTGTTCGAGACACCGGCAGAGGTATGAGTGCAGAATTTCAAAAACGCCTGTTTCAGGAGTTTACCCGGGAGGATGATTTATCAGAAAAAGAACCGCGGGGAACCGGGCTTGGCTTGGTTATCGTCAAGCGCATGATCGAGAAACTGGGGGGTGAGATCAGTTTTGAATCGGAGTCAAAAGAAGGCAGCGAATTCTTCATACGCTTGCCACTACGGGTCATTACCGACTGAATCGGCTGCTGATTGCTAGGGCGGTGACGGAGGGACATCTTTTTCTAACTGATAAACAATATCCGCGAATTCTTCGATCTTGCCTTCGAACGCTTTCAATGCATCTACCAGACCCTGGTTGTAATAATAATTACCTACTTGAGCAGAGAAAAAATCCAGTAAAAATTCAGCCTCGAAGCCACCAATCTCATGCTGCAGTTCTGCCGTGAAATATTTCTGAATCTTACTGACGATCTCTGCCTTGACGGAGCGGTCCAATTCGATAGGTGACAAATCAAGCCCCGAGTTGTACTGCCAGGTCCAGGAAATCGCTGGCAGTATAATCAAATTCTCCATCGGGGTTTGTATTTACGGGCCGGCCAGGTCCACGCTCGAGCGGTCTGATAACGTAGGCCGTACGCAATCCGACGCGGGCGGCGGCGCGAAGGTCGCCGGGATGAGCGGCAACCATCATCACCTGCTCGGGTTGAAGACTCAGTAAATCAACAGCCTTCAGGTAGGCTTCCGGATCCGGCTTGTAGTGGCCTGCCAGTTCTGCGGAAAGAATCGCATCCCAGGGCAGTCCGGCATTTTTTGCCATGTGGGTTAGCAGGGAAACATTACCGTTGGACAGGGTTGTTATTACGAACTTGGTCTTGAGCCGGTATAGACCCGCCACGGTGTCCGGCCAGGGAGACAAACGGTGCCAGGCCCGGTTGAAATGATCCAGCTCTGCTTCGCTCATGCCTTCCAGTCCGTACTCCAGCACCAGATCATCCAATATCATTCGATGTAAGTCGTCGATCTTGGTCCAGGGTAAATCACCGGTTCTGACTCGATTCATTGCCGGACCATAGCCCGAGCGCCAACTATCGGCGAAATTAGCCCAGTCGATGTCATAACCCTTTCTCGCCGCCAGTAACTGGCCTTCCCTGATAATCGAAGCACGCCAATCCACCACGGTGCCAAACACATCGAAGGTGAGGGCCTTAATATCTAATTCCGGACCGGAATTTGCTGCGAACAGGGGGCCGGGCAGCATGATCAGTCCCGGACCCATCGACATCAGCGTCGTCGCTCCTAAAAATTTGCGTCTGCTGAAAATGGTCCTGGCTGCTGTAGAATTCAGTGCTGGTGTAGTCATCGCTTTTAGTCTCATTGCAGTCTTGTCACGACGGGGATGGCGGCAATGCTGGTTCAGGCTGCTTACTACTTCGCTGAAACCGTAGCATATCTATTGCCTAATATCATCAACGCCACAGCTATGGCTCTTGTCTGAAATCTTCCTTATCGAGAACATTCCCTACTGAAAGTAGACGAGCAATATGGCGATCGGGCAAATAAATTTCACATAAAATGGCCAGATTTTCCAGAACAAGCCGGACTCCGCGTCGGGACAGCCCTTCTTAAGTTCTTCCAGCACCTCATTTCGATTCCATATCCAGGCCACGAAGACGCAGAAAAATAGCGCCAGCATAGGCTGGCTGAACTCGGTGGTATAGGTCACGACCAGGTCAAACAAGGGATCGAAATAGAACACGACAAGCAGGGAAATCACGGTGATGACCGCCGCTATGCTCAATGACGCCTGGTGTCGCCCTATTCCGTGTTGTTCCACGGCATAAGCTACGGGCACCTCAAGCATGGAAATCGAAGAGGTCAGGGATGCGATGGTCATTAGTATAAAAAAAGCCATCGCAACGAAGATCCCGGCTACCCCCATCGTCTCAAATAGTGCCGGTAGTACGGAAACAATCAATCCAGGACCGGCAATAAAAGCACCGGTCTCGTCAAAAATCTCCACCCCATTAGACAGGGCGACATACATCGCTGGCAGAATCAGCAGACCTGCCAGCACCGCAATGCCGACATCCAGCAAGGCCACCAGGGTGCCAATGAATGGCAGATTTTCCTTCTCACTGATATAAGATCCGTAAACCAGCATCGTGCCCACGCCGAGCGACAGGGAGAAGAACGCCTGCCCCATCGCATCCACCAGCAATTGTGGGTCCGCTATTCTGGAAAAGTCAGGTACCAGATAAGCGCGTACGCCATCCATCGCACCGGGCAGAGTCAGTACATAAATGGTGAGAAGAACCAAAATGATGACCAGCGATGGCATCAATCTGGACGCCCATCTTTCGATGCCGTCCTTGACGCCTGCACTAACGATCATCACCGTCACCACCATGAACACGACGACGAAAATTGCATTGCGAGGCACAGCATCCAGAGTGAGCCACTGGGACGCAGATTCCAAGCCCAGCAAGCGGGCAATAGAATCGAAGAAAAATGCGATCATCCAGCCGCTGACAATAGCATAGAAGCTGAGAATGAAACTGACTGTAAGCATGCCAATGAAGCCCACAGTGAGTCCCAACCACCTGGACTTGGGACCAGTGGAAATCGACTTCAGAGCCGTCACCGCATTTGCCCTGGCGTGACGGCCGATGATCAATTCAGCCATCAGGGCAGGATAGGCCAACGCGAAAGTGAGTATAAGATAGGCAATAAGAAAGGCTGCGCCACCATTAGAAGCCGCATTGGTGGGAAAGCCCCAAATATTTCCCAGGCCTACTGCCGACCCCGTCGCTGCCATCAAGAATCCGAATCTGGAGCTAAATTCGCCTCTAGCTACTGCCATCGATAATCAATCTCCGTGTCAGTTTTGCCACCTGTTACTGGTCGTAAGATTCCAGCGTAAAGCGCACTCGAGCAAGGTCACTCAATCCAAAAACAACGTTATGCACTGCAAATACCGAGCCTTCTAGATTTACTTCCAGGGTGGGGATTCGTAGCTTGTTGTCCACAGTAGAAAATGTCGCGATATCATCAAAACTACTGGCCCGGGGAATCACACTCTCCAGGTTAGCCTCAATGATCAAGCCTTCCGCGGAAGGCACGGCGTTAAAATTAAGGCTAACCAAAGATTCATCCCCATCCAGGGAAACGGAAGTGATCAACAAGCCGGACACACTCTCGAACACGTGGGGAGCGCCGGTAAATCTTTGCATCACTTCAACATTGATATAAACAAAATCAGTGGGGTTCGAGTATGTCTCGGTAAAGTATGGCGCGGATTCTGCTTTTAGACCCAGGTTCACGATGGCTAAGTCATCGATTGCCTCCAGTATATCCATGCCACTGCCAAGAACATTCCCAAACACGGTGAAGCCACCGTTGTTGTTATCGAGATTCGCACTATTGTCCACCAGATTCACAAACCATTGATTGGTAGCGCTGTCTGGGTCATCAGGAACCATCGCCATGGCGACGGTGCCGCGAGTGTTTGAAACATTGAATTCGTTGATAACCGGTGGATCCGTCGCCACATCAATTGGTCCCACCGACAGCTGGAATCGGTAGGCTCCACCCTGAACCACGAAACCATCGATGACTCGGTGCAAATAAGTGCCGTTGTAGTCATTACGATTTACATAATTCAAAAAATTCTGCACGGTGGCCGGGGCAATATCATCGAGTAACTCGATGGAATAATCACCCAAACTGGTACTCACGCGAACGATGGTACCAGCATAGGAAGAGGTAGCGACTGTTAGCGTAAACCAGGCTAACGATCCAATTACAACATTTATTAGCCAACGCCTGGGGACTGCGATCATGAAAACTCCGGATAAGACATTACTTTGCAGCTTGCTGTGTATATGTCGAATGCAGCATAGGTTAAGTTCCATCATTATTCAACTTATCAGTTCATCTGCAATTAACCGGATAGCCTGCCACAAAGCACGGGAATTCAGAGCATTTCCGCCTTCGTGCGCGATCGATCCCAGTTGGATGAACCCTCATAATAGAGCTATAATGCGCATCTGGATTCAACTAGAATCCTATCTATGATATTTGTCTATTCGTTCCGTTATAAAGAAGGCTGCATTGGTGCCGGCATCAAATTACCATCCGATCGATTCTGAAAATAGAGATCCAGGAAACCCTGCAAGCGCGACAAGGCAGCGGCGAGGACCTTCAAGCCACTCCGCATCGATCTCACCGGGTATCGGTATAGATTATGGCACCAGCAATAGTGCTGCTGCCATCTTTGATGGTACTGATATTCACCTGGTACAGTTGGAGACAGACGCGGTCGTGATGCCCTCGGCTACGTATGTAGATCGCAACTACAAAATAAAAACCGGGCAGGCGGCTATCAATCAGTACATAGATGACAATGTCGGAAGAACCGTCGAACTCAGCGCTGAAGTCATAGGGGAAGTACGAACATCCACCGGACAAATAGGCGATCATGGCTTACCGGTAGAAGCATCAACACAAAAAGTCTATGGCCAGTCCTTCGTCGATGGCGGTCAACAGGGCAGATTATTCCGCGGCATAAAAAGACTATTAGGCAGTAATGAGTCCAGACGTCTGATGGTGTTCGATCGCCCGTTTCGATTAGTTGCCTTGATCACTCCACTGCTGGCTCGCATAAAGACCAGCATCGAATCTCGATTACCCGGCTCTTCACCGCAAGCCGCCGCAAGGGGACATGCCTGTATTGGACACCCCGTGAACTTCGAAGGTAGCGGTGCAGATGGCAACAGCCGAGCCCTGGGTATACTGTCTGAAGCCTATGGATACGCGAAATTTGAGCGCCAATCATTTTATCCCGAACCGGTAGCTGCGGCATTGAGCTACCTGTTTGCTCACCCGAACAGTGCGCGACAGACAATCCTGGCGGTGGACTTCGGCGGCGGCACATTGGATCTGTGTATTCTAAATTGCATCGGCATGGAGTTTGATGTGGTAGCAACCCATGGCATAGCACTAGGAGGAGATCAAATTGACCAACTTCTGTTCAGGGAATTACTGTTTCCGCTTCTTGGTAAAGGAGAAATGTGGAGAAGAGCAGGAGAAGACCGTGAAATTGAAACCCTGTTCCCTTTCGAAGAGTACGAGGAGTTTCTGTTAAATTGGGCGGTGAGTTATATGCTCAACCAGAACAAATTCACTACACCACTCATGCAACGCATAGAAATTGGGGACGCAGCATCGCAAAAATTCCGGCGTCTGTATGACCTGATTAAAAACAATTTCAGCTACCTCCTATTTCACTCACTGAAAGATCTAAAGGCGGAGCTTTCCTCGCAACAGATTGCGAAAATCGATATACCGGAACTGGACATCGAATTGTCCGTAACGAGGGCGCAATTCGAGCAGTTAATAGGGGGGATATTAGAGAAATTTCAAGGCGCCATCACCCATCTGCTGGCACAGGCAAACTTGACAGCGGACGATATTCAGCTGGTCATTCGCACCGGCGGGTCTTCACTGATACCTGCAGTCAAGCGCATCCTTGAGAACCAGTTTCCAGACAAGGTAGTCGAACATGACCCCTTTACCAGCGTCGCTGCTGGCTTGGCTATAGCGGAATTTCAGGGCCTGGGGGAATTGCAAGTTGGGCAGCGGCAGCATAAGCATCTACAATAATCCATCGGTCCAGATCACAGAGCAGCTTCGACCATGAATTTGATACTGTACGCCATCCCTTTTTTCTTTGCGCTGATGCTGCTGGAATTTACTTATGGCGTGCTCAGGAGGCGCAATACCTATCGCATCAACGACACCATAAACAGCCTCTCGCTGGGTAGCCTCAGCCGCTTGCAGAGCCTGGTTGTGCTCGGATTTTCCGGACTCATATACGAATTTATAGTGGCCCGCTATCAGCTCAGCCAGTTAGGGGACGAACAGTTGTGGGTCTGGGTAAGCTGTTTCCTGTTGTATGACCTCGCCTACTATTGGAAGCACCGCTTCGGTCATGAAGTCGCCTTGTTCTGGGGCTCCCATGTCGCCCACCACCAGAGTGAAGACTACAATCTGGGCACGGCTTTGCGCCAGACCAGCATCGATTTTTACGGATTCCTGTTTTATCTGCCATTCTTCGTGCTGGGATTTCCGGCAGAAATCCTGTTTACGGTGGTGAGTCTGAATCTAATCTATCAATTCTGGGTTCACACTGAACACGTTCCCAAGCTCGGCATACTGGAGTGGGTATTCGTCACCCCGTCTAATCACCGCGTACATCATGCTCGCAACAAGATCTATGTCGATAGAAACTACGGCGGCGTATTTATTATCTGGGATCGCTTGTTCGGCAGTTTCCAGGAAGAATTGGAACAGGAAGCGGTGGTATTCGGGCTGAGAAAACCGCTTAACAGCTGGAATCCAGTCTGGGCCAACGTGCATGTCTATTGGCGCCTCATCCAGGACTGTATCAAGGCCCCCGGCTTCAACAATAAAATAAAAATCTGGCTGAAACCTCCGGGGTGGCTACCCGACTCGATGCAAAGCTCTTGCAAACTACGCAGCCAGAAAACAGATCTATCGACCAGATTCGACCCGCCCTTATCAAATTTCTCGAAAGGCTATTGTTTCGTTCAGTTCCTAGTAACAGTTGGATTGAGCCTGACCATATTGATCAATCTCAATGGCTGGAACTATGTGACCACCACCATAGCGGTGTTCCTGTTGACCTATAGCTACTATGTCCATGGCGTGTGGATGGAATCACGGCCACCCGCCCTGCGCCACGAAAGCGTCCGCTTGATGTTATTGCTGCTTGTCATGCCTTTTACGGACTTTTCCATCTTGCCTCGAACCACACTGATGACCTTCGCGGCAGCATCCCTGTTACTGCTCCTGGTTGCGGAAAAGAGAAAACCCCTTGCCGTTACGCTCTAGCATCCTGGCCAAAAAAAACTGATTGCAGATAGCGGCGTCTCGACAAATTTAGGAAATTCGATATTTAGCTCTCGACGCTGAATCGCACGAGTTTTAGTTACAACTGTGTAGTACGCGCTGGGTGAGAGGCCCCTATTGTCTCAGCGGCTTACACCCCTCCCGGGTGCCCTCACTCTGTCAGGAGCCCTGAAGAGCGGTCTCCCTCAGTCACTCGGTGCTACGCTTTGATTGCTGAGTCAACAGGGGCCTCTAACCCATCGCTCGCAGTTCCAATTTAACTTGCTGCAATATTCGCCATGTGCTACAGATCACTTAGAGATAAAGCAACTTGCAGCATTGCCTTGCATGCACACTGTTCCATCTCATCTATTGAAGTAACGAGACTTTTTTGGAGCATACTTCCGCTTCCCATACTATTTTTATTTTCCTAGATGCGGGTTAAGGGAAACTCATACAGCAATTCCCCGTTCTCAGGATTTCGCAATTCAAACTGCGCCTGATAGGCCCTGCCCAGGGCCTCGGTGAAGGTACTGCCGTCTTCGAGGTTGCTGATTATGAATACAACTCTACCGGTAATACTGCGCAGCGGAGGTATTTCCAAGGGAATAAACAAATATTCCGCACGATCGCTGAGCATTCCCCGCACGGTCGCTTCGACACTCAAGCTGGATCCGGGGATTCGGGTACGGACTGCTCTGAACAAGGCGCTCTCGTTGTTCCCATCTGTCATGCGCAGAAACACATTCACCTGCTTGGTGAATAACTCTCGATTGCTCACCGTGATGGTAGGTGTGTAGATGGGATAGCTGAAACCCACCTCGATGATACCGCTGCTGGAGCTGTCGGTGATGAGTTGACTCTGAATTTGTTCTGCTGTCACCCCCAACCCGGCCTGTGCTGGCATTAGAAGGAGGTAATAAATAAAGCCAGGTATTATCGCGGGCACACAAACAGTTAAGGCATAGGCGCCAGGTTTCCCAGTAAAAATCGGATTGAAGGGATACACGGCAACAAGCGCAGCGACTATGGCGACGCTCAACAAGAGCGCTCGAACAAGCAGCGACTCGCTACCGAGACGAGAAACATTCTGGGAAATAAAAACGACCGTTACTATTGCTATGAGCAATGCAGCCACACAAACAACCACCTGTCGTAAGCTTATATTCAGGATACTTGTTCTCCGTCAGCTTGCTTATCGGCATGATAGGAAGATCTAACCAGTGGACCACTGGCAATCCGTTTGAAACCAAGCTCTTCACCAAACTCGCGCAACGCATCGAACTCATCGGGATGCACGAATCGTTGGACCCGCAGGTGATCCTTACTGGGCTGCAGATACTGCCCCAGGGTAATCATATCGACACTATGGGCGCGAAGATCTCTTAGCACCGCCTTCACTTCTTCGATGGTTTCACCGAGGCCAAGCATTAGCCCGGACTTCGTTGTCACTTCAGGCCTGCGCAACTTGTAGGCAGAGAGCAAATCGAGAGACCACTGGTAATCGGCTCCCGGCCGGGCCTGTTTATAGAGTCGAGGCACGGTTTCCAGGTTGTGATTGAACACATCCGGTGGCGTTTTTTCCAGCGTATCCAGCGCGATTTCCATACGTCCGCGAAAATCCGGCACCAACACCTCTACCTTGATACCCGGATTCAAACGCTGTGTTTCGGTAATGCATTTCGCGAAATGTGCTGCCCCACTGTCTTTTAAATCATCCCGATCGACTGATGTGATGACCACATAGCTAAGTCCCATTTCCTTGATCGCCTGTGCCAGCTCCGTGGGTTCGCGTTCATTCAGGGGACGGGGCTTGCCATGTGCGACATCGCAAAATGGGCAGCGCCGCGTGCAAATATCGCCCATTATCATGAAAGTGGCGGTGCCGTTACTGAAACATTCCCCCAGATTCGGGCAGGAAGCTTCTTCGCATACCGACGCCAGCTTGTGTTCTCTTAACTTCTGCTTGATGTAAGCGATCTTGGGAGAAACAGGAATTTTGACTCGAATCCAGTGGGGCTTGGTTGGCAATTCCGTGCTAGGTATCACCTTGATAGGGATACGTCGCACCTTGTCTGCGCCCCTCAGCTTTTCCCCCTCCACCAATGCGTTACGTCGCTCACCTGCTGCCATTATTTTCTCTTTCCCACGATTTTAAAGAGTAGAACTCCTGATATCCCAACTCGGCAAGTAGTTTGTTGACCACCACTTCACTGGCTCTGCGCATCAGCGACACACGATCCGTGACCAGATCGGCAATCTGGCTTACCTCCAGATTCTCGAAGCCGCAGGGATTGATATTGGCGAAGGGCGATAGATCCATATCGACATTCAGACTGAGACCGTGGTAGCTCCACCCATTCTTGATGCGCAAACCCAAGGCTGCCATCTTAGCATCATTCACGTACACACCCGGGGCATTTGCCTGGGTGCCGGCGTCGATTCCGAATTGCTGCAACGATGCAAGCAGCGCCCGCTCGATGAGGTCAACCAATTGCCGGACACCGATCTTTCTTCGCTTCACGTTGAGCAGGAGGTAGGCGACCAACTGGCCTGGCCCATGATAAGTGACCTGACCCCCTCTATCGCATCGCAGCACCGGGATGTTACCCGGATTGAGGACATGCTCTTCTTTGCCCGCCTGGCCCTGGGTATAAACAGGTTTGTGACTGAGCAACCAAATCTCGTCGGCATGCGTCCCATCGGCATTCTCTACCAAATACCGCATGGATTTCCAAATGGGTTCGTACTCCTGCAGGCCGAGTCGACGCACCAGTAATTTGGGAAGCTGTGCCGATGCGGAAGGAGATGCTGCGGCCTGAAACCACTTATAATCGCTTAGCAGCACGGGGGGCTCCCTACAGAACCAGCTTGACACTTTCGATGGTTTTTAAATCGAGAAACAGCTCGCGTAATTGTTCTTCACCTGTCGCCGTAATCGTGACGTTGATGGACAGGTAGTTTTGCTGCCGGCTGGGATGTATCTGGATTAGATCGGCCGCTATCTTACCCGCGTGTTTTTCCACAACGGCAATGACTTCATGTTCATAGCCTGCAGTCGCCCTGCCGATGATTTTTATAGGATAAGAACAGGGAAACTCGATTCTGGGAGCTTCCTGATTTCCAGGCTCTTGCTCAGCGGCCATGACGTAGCTGGTTCAACCCGAGAACAGGTCACTGAAAAACAAGCTTAGCCAATCGATGAAGCGCTTTAATACGCCGCCTCGTTCGACTTCTTGCATGGCGATCACATCGCCTTGATAGAGGATGTCGTCATTGAGGACGACCCTGACCACGCCCATGATCTGAGATTTATCCAGCGGCGCCCTGATGATCTCATCGACGTCCACGGTAGCAGTCATGGATTCAGCCTGCCCCCGGGGAATAGTGATATAAACTTCTTCAGCAATACCCAGATCTACAGCATTTTGCCTGCCGGAGAAAACCCGTACATTGGTGAGAATTTGATTGGCATCATACAATTTGTGGGTTTCGAAATAACGAAAACCATAAGTGAGCAGCTTCTGGGTCTGGATCGCACGCGCCTCTTCGCTCACAGTACCCATGACTACAGAAATCAGACGCATACCATCGCGTTCCGCCGATGCCACCAGACAATAGCCCGCGGCATCGGTCCAACCCGTTTTCATGCCATCGACATTGCGATCACGAAATAACAGGGTGTTTCGGTTCGATTGCCGTATATCGTTGTAGGTGAACTCGCGCTCTGCATAGATGGGATAGTATTGCCCATGCCTTGTAATTGTCGCCCTTGCCAGAATAGACAAGTCACGAGCGGACATGGTGTTGTAGTACAACTCGTTATCAAGACCGCTGGAATTCATGAAGAAGGAAGAAGTCAGCCCCAATACTTCACTGTACTGATTCATCATGTCGGCGAAGGCTTCTTCGCTGCCCGCAATGTGCTCGGCGATGGCGACACTGGCGTCGTTGCCAGATTGAATAATGATGCCTCTCAGCAAATCCTCGACGCTGACCTGGGTATTGACGCCAACGAACATCTTCGAGCCTTCCATGCGCCAGGCTTTCTCGCTGATATGAACTTCGTCATCGAGGCGTAGATTGCCCGAGAGTATTTCTTCAACGGCTATATATGCCGTCATGATCTTGGTCAAACTCGCCGGCGGCAATGCCTCGTCGGCGTTCTCCTCGACGATGATATGGCCGGTTTTCGCATCGACCAAGATGTAACTGGTGGCAGCAATCTCCGGCGCCCGGGGGATAATCGCGGCGGCGCCGAGAAGTAGATTCGTTGAGAAAACCGCCAGTGCGGCGAACACCAGGCAGATGATCCGGCGCCAGGGGCGAGACATGAATTTGATCTTTAATAACATACGGAAAACCGTCTAGATTGTAAAAAGTTAATGTCGAACCGGGAAGTGAGGAACCAAATGTGACATCGATCAGCGAGAGCCAATTACTCGGTCACAGTGTACGGACTTCCCAGGTTTGCAGCAACTACACTTTGGCTTATCTGCCTGATTTCAACCGGGTCATTCACCGGACCCACGCGTACCCGATGCAGTACGCCGCTGGCCTGGCTCTCAACCGAGCGAATTATCACCGGCTTAGAGGTTATCTGGCGCAATTGCCGGGAAAGTTCTCGCGCCCTGCCTAGGTCTGAAAAGGCACCGACCTGTATATATTTATCAACCCTGGCGCCCACTGTTAGTGACTGCGTGACTGACCCCTCTGTCCCACTCGGAGATCTGTCCAGCGCCCTGCCGCCGGCAATAATGGCGTCAAGCTGCACCCTCGCCGTGCCGCGATCGGCATAACCCAATTTGAGCGCCGCGGCGTATGACAGATCGATGAGCCGGTTGCCATGAAACGGGCCCCTGTCGTTTACCCGTACGACGATGCTTCTATTATTGTCCAGGTTGGTAACCCGCAGGAAGCTCGGTATGGGCAGGGATTTGTGCGCCGCCGAGGCCTGGTACATATCGAACACCTCGCCATTAGACGTTTTATGGCCATGAAACTTTTCGCCGTACCATGAGGCGATTCCTCTCTCGCTATAACCTGCCTCGGTGTCGAGTACATGGTAGGTCTTGCCCAGTACCGTGTAGGGGCTACGGTTGCCAGCCATGGTTCGTTGCAGGGGCTGGGGAATTACCTCGGCAATCTCCGCTACACTATGATTAGCGGAGGGGGCCCTGTCCTGGGCGATGCTGTAGCGACTGCCGACGGCTCCCGAAGCGGGTGCGGGGGTAGAACTACAGGCCGCAATCGAACCGAAAACGGCGATAAGCGAGATGACTCTGAGGATGGCTCGAAACATGGTTAGCCTATGGGGCGGTGGCGGACCGACCGCTTAGAAAATGCTTGGGAAGATAACTAAATAACGTCCAATTCACTGATTCTTTTAACTTTTTCACCACAGGCATCGGCTTCACACTGCCGTCGCCACAGCACCTGCTCACTGCCTCGCCCGAAATTTCCTAATTTAGTCAGTATTTTCAGTGAGTTAGAGAACATTGACCCGGCCTCCTGTTTGAATGGACATGAGTAGACCGAAGCCGATGAAGAGCGTGACTATGGAGGTGCCACCCCTGCTCATCAAGGGCAGCGGCACGCCAATTACCGGCAGTAAGCCCGACACCATGGCCATATTTACAAAAACATAGAGGAAAAAAGTCAGGGTGATACTGCCCGCCAATAGCCGGCTAAACATGTCCGTGGCACGATATGCGATGTAGCCGCCCCGAACCAGCACGAATAAATAGAGACTGATGAGGAATAGAATACCTAACAGGCCGAATTCTTCGGCTAGCACTGCGAGAATGAAATCCGTATTACTCTCGGGGATAAAATCCAGGTGGGACTGCGCCCCCAGAGTGTAGCCCTTGCCATAAATACCCCCGGAGCCAATAGCGATCTGTGACTGAATGATATTGTAGCCGGCGCCGGTAGGATCGCGATAAGGATTGAAGAACGTCAGAATTCTATTTCTCTGGTGCTCCTGCGCCAGGAACAGATACCAGGCCGGCGATACCATTAACAGCGCCAGGGCGCCCCCAATGACTATGCGCCAGCGAATGCCGGCCAGCAAAACCACGAACATGCCCGACATAGCGACCATGATGGCGGTCCCGGCATCGTTCTGGAGGATGATGAGAGCCGTCGGCACCAGGATCATCACAGCAGACCAAAACAAGTGCTTAAACCTGGGCGGCAACGGGCGGCTGGCCAGGTACCAGGCAACCAGCATGGGAACTACAAATTTCATCAGCTCGGAGGGTTGAAAACTGGGTAATCCGGGAAGATCCAGCCAGCTCTTTGCGCCTTTGGCTTCCACCCCGATCAGTAAAACAACACCGAGCAGGGCAATTCCCGCTGCGTACATGGAGGGCGCCCAGCTACGGAAAAAATGGATATTGAACTGGGCCACGATGAGCATCATGACGATGCCTACAATCATCGTCAGGCCCTGGCGCTGAACTACCGCCTCGTCGCCACCGCTGGCGCTGAAGAGGATGAATAATCCGAAAGCGCAGAGCAGGAGCAGGCCCACCAGCAAGGGGGGATCGGTGCGTATGAGGCGCCAAAAAGACCGGGATTTCGCAGCCGCCGAACCGAGACCATCGGACTGCCGTACGAAATCTTTGCTAGTCATCGACCTGACTTATCGACGTATCTGCGGCAGCCTCCATGGCGGCAAAATCAATTTTCAGTATATCCAGTAAATATGTGTCGATGACCTGTTTGGCGATGGGACCGGCGACGCTGCTGCCATGCTCGCCATTTTCCACGAATACGGCGATGGCGATCTGCGGTGAAATCTGGGTGTTCTCAGTCGGGGCGAAGGCGATGAAGAGGCCGTGATCCTTGTTTAAATCCGATACTATGATATCCGTACTCTGTAATATTTCCTGACTTATACCCACTACCTGTGCCGAGCCTGACTTGCCTGCCATCTTGTAAGACATGTCGCGATCTGCCATCGCGATTGCTTCGTAGGCGGTGCCATAGTCTCTGAAGGTGTCGGAATACGGCCGGTGTACCACCATCGTCATCGCCTCTTCCATGAAGCGCCAGTAGTCAGGGTCATTCAGCATGACATCGGGCACGGCGTTTTCAATATCTTCCTGGAACGCTTGTCCTTCTATTTCTTTGAGCATGCGGGGCTGTACTACCTTGCCCTTGTTCGCAATTATCGAAACGGCAGTCGCCAACTGCAGCGGCGTCGCCCACATATAGCCCTGTCCAATCGAAGAATTGATGGTATCACCGGGATACCAGGGCTCACCACGGCTAGCCATCTTCCACTCTCGGGAAGGCAAAACGCCGGTGCGGGCATAGGAGATGTCCAGCGCAAAATTTTCGCCGAAACCAAATTGGGACATGAACTGGTGGATGGTGTCGATACCCATACGATTGCCCAGGGCATAGAAAAAAGTATCGCAGGATTGATATATGGCCTTCTGCAAATTGGTGTGACCGTGGCCGCCGCCGATTGCGGTGCGAAGGGTGTAATCGCCCCAGCGGTAGGAAACCCCGGGCAGTCTGAAATAGCCTGGATCTTCAATAGCGAATTCATAGTCCACCAGGCCGTTATGGAGACCACCCAAACCCAGGAATGGCTTAATTGTTGACCCCGGCGGGTAGGGATTGGTGCTGCGATCGAACAGCGGTGTATTAATTTCGTCAGTGACCAATACCTTGTAATCCCTGCTGCTTATGCCAGTGACAAATAAATTAGGGTCGAAGCCGGGCTTGCTGACCATTGCCAGTATGCCACCGGTGGCTGGATCGATGGCGACAATGGCGCCACGAAAATCCCCCAGGGCCTTCCCTGCCGCAATCTGTAATCGGCTATCCATATGCAGGGTAATATTCTTGCCGGCGACTGGGTTGGTTCGGTCCAGCGTTCCCATCACCTGGCCCCGGTTATTTTTTTCTACAATTTCATAACCAACGGTTCCATGCAGCAGTTCTTCATAGGTTCTTTCGATGCCGGTCTTGCCAATATGATTGCTGCCACCATAATTTTCACGATCGGCGTCACTCATGCGATCGAGTTCTTCACGATTTATTTCAGATACGTAACCAACAGAATGTGCCGTTAGCGCCGCCAGCGGATAATGGCGGACGAATTGATGTTCGATTGCGATGCCCGGCAATTTATGAGAGTTAACGGCGAATCGAGATTTTTCCTCCTCGGTGAGTACATAACGCAGTGGCACGGATGAAAATGGCACGCGATTACGGCGCATCCTGTTATTGAATTGTTCTATATCATCTTCGTTAAGTCTGATCAGGGTGCTGAGAAAACTCAGGGTAGCTTCCATATCTTCAACCTGTTCCCGAACCACGGTTAGGTTGAATATGGGCTGATTGTCCGCTAACAATTCTCCATTGCGATCGAAGATTAAGCCTCTCGGGGGAGGAACAAACTGGGAATGTATACGATTGCCATCGGAGCGAGCCGAAAAATAGTCATGTTTGAAAACTTGCAGGTTCACCAATTTGGCGATCAGCGCCGCGAAAAGCAAGGCGATGAAGACAGCAGCTACGGCCAGGCGCCGATCGAACAGGGCCCGTTCCGCCTCATGGTCTTTTAGTTGCCATTTTCCTGTCATAGTTCGAAGAAATTTCGGTAGTCGTTCAACTTACTTGGCTCTGCTGATTAAGGTAATCGGCTTGAGCATAGCCCTCTAAAGTCTGGCTAGAGCCAGATTTAGACAATCGGTGTGCAAAATAGTTTAAATCAGCCGAAAACCGCCATTCTAGCGCACTATTGGTTAGTTTTTCACCAAGTAGGTCTAATTTTCACGAGCGGGGGCTGAAAAGAGCGCATCGGCTTGATGACGGATCGTGGAGCTGAGAATCTATTCACGGTGGTAGGGGTGACCCTTCAACACGCAGGCGGCTCGATACAATTGTTCGACCAACAGTATTCTGACAAGGGGGTGAGGAAATGTCAGCGCCGACAATGACCAGCACTCATCGGCCCGTGCCTGACACTGTGCACTTAAACCGTCGGGACCGCCGACGAGAAAACTGAGATTTTTAGCTGTCAGTTTCATTTCGTCGAGGCGTCGCGCCAGGGTTGCGGTGTCCAGGGTCCTACCCTTGATCTCCAGGGCGATGACAAAATCATCCCTGTGTACATGGCGCAACAATGCTTCGCCTTCGGCCTGTACATTCTGATTAATAGTGCGGGACTTGCTCCGACGTTCCAGAGCGACTTCGGTAATTGAAAATCCCAACTCCCGCCTTATGCGCTTCTCATATTCTGCGATTCCCTGCTGCACCCATTGCGGCATCCTGGTGCCCACTGCAATCAGTCGAACCTTCATACAGGACGGTTCTCGACGCGCTGGCCTTTTGCTTTTTCTGTAGCGGCTTTTTCTGTAGCGGATTTATCTAAACTAAAGTTCCATAATTCCTCCAGTCTGTACAGCGCACGAACCGGGGCCGTCATTATATGTACAACCACGTCACCCAGATCGACCAATACCCATTCGGCCTGCAGGAGTCCTTCTACGCCAATGACTTTCACGTCCAACTCTCTCGCTTTCTTCACGGTGGAATCAGCGAGAGCCCTTATGTGCGTATTGGAGGTGCCCGTTACGATCACCATAAAATCAGTAATCGAGGTGAGTTTTGAGACATCTATACAGCGAATGGATTGTCCTTTCATGTCATCCAGGGCGTCGACGAAGAGGGTGGATACTCTTTTACTTTTCAATCGTGTTACCTTTATTGGCTTCTGTTAGGTTGATTTCTATTACCTTAATTATTTGATATAGAGTTGATTGGATCTAATGTAGTCGATTACGTTCTCATCCAGCTTCGTCAACAGGTCTGCTTTCATCGCCAGCAACTCCCTGACTCTGGTGGAAGAAATATCGAAACTAAAATCATCGAGGACCCTGATCCTGCCACTGTCGCTGTGAAACAATTCCTCAGTGGACGCTACCAGGCTGTGTTCGAATTCAGGCGCTGCAATGACATCGCCCGAGATGGTGCTACCGGGTCTGGCCAAAACCAAAAAATGGCATAAGCCCAGAAGTTGGCGCCACCGATGCCACTGCGGAATGGTATTGAATGAATCGACTCCCAGCACCAGCACCAATGAACAGTCGCCTGCGTTTGCCTTCAGTATTGCCAGGGTATCGACCATATATGAGACGCCGGTTCTGTCGATCTCTATCGGATCGACCTGCATCCTCGGCTCATTGCGAATAGCGAGTTCGATCATGTGCAGGCGATGCTGTGGGTCAATTTCTGTCGGGGGTCGATGATTCGGAGTGTGGCAAGGGATCATCCTTAGCTCATCCAGTGCCAGTTTCCGCAGCGCGTATCGGGCGGCTTCCACATGCCCCTTATGTACGGGATCGAACATACCGCCAAGCACGCCAATTCGAGAGGTCATTTTCGGACGTGACCGTCTCCAAGCACGATATATTTTTGCGAGGTGAGGCCTTCCAGGCCAACCGGTCCCCGTACGTGCAACTTGTCTGTGGATATGCCGATCTCTGCACCCAGTCCATATTCGAAACCGTCGGCGAATCGTGTGGATGCATTGACCATGACCGAACTGGAGTCTACTTCGCGCAAGAATCGCTGCGCGCGACTTATGTCCTGGGTCATGATGGAGTCTGTATGCTGGGAGCCGTACCGATTAATATGGGCGATAGCCTCATCGAGGCCGGCCACGATTTTTATGGACAAGATGGGCGCCAGGTATTCCGCAGCCCAATCTTCTTCGGTAGCGGGACCCACGGCCGCAACAATTTTTCGGGTCTTCTCACAGCCCCTCAACTCGACGCCAAGCTCCAGATATTTTATCGCGAGTCCAGGCAATAACTCAGCGGCTACGGAATCCGCAAGCAACAGAGATTCCAATGTGCAACAGGTGCCATAGCGCTGAGTCTTGGCATTAAGCGCGACCGCTGTCGCCTTTTCCAGATCGGCACCGTCATCGACATAGAGATGACAGTTGCCGTCAAGATGTTTAATTACCGGTACCTTCGCCTCCCTACTCACTCGCTCAATCAGTCCCTTGCCACCACGGGGAATAATGACATCGACAAATTCCGCCATGGTGATGAGTTTGCCCACCGCATCCCGGTCGGTCCTATCCAAGACCTGAACCACGTGCGTATTCAGACCCGCTTGCTCAAGGCCAAGGTTGATACAGGCAGCGATAGCCCCATTGGAATGAATCGCTTCCGAGCCACCTCGCAAGATCGTTGCATTTCCGGACTTCAGACAGAGGCTGGCTGCCTCGCAGGTCACATTGGGTCGAGACTCATAAATAATCCCCACCACGCCGAGAGGCACCCGCATTCGACCCACCTGGATGCCGCTGGGGCGGTACTTCATATCTGAAATTTCACCCACGGGATCGGGCAGCGCAGCGACCTGTTGCAGGCCTTCTATCATGGCGTCGATGCGCGCCGGTGTCAGCTCCAGCCGGTCCATTAACGCGTCGGCCAGCCCCTTGTCGGTACCCGCCTGAAGATCCAATTTGTTTGCCGCCAGCAAATCCTCGGATCTGGCGTCGATGGCCTCTGCGATAGCTGTCAGCGCCGAGTTTTTCTGAGCCGTGGTCGCCTTGCCGATTTCCCAGGACGCGGTGCGGGCACGGGCACCCAATTCAAGCATGTATTGTTCAATATCGGTCATCTTCTATCTGCCTGCTCGATCCAGTTAGC
>JADFIJ010000186.1 GCA_022566775.1 Pseudomonadota bacterium
TACCTTTTCAAGCGCTTCATATGCCTGCTCCATGTCATGTGCTATGCCGTGTACCGGTGTTGCCAAGCCAATGGAGCGCATAGCCCGGTCAAACAGCTCGCGATCTTCTGCCTTGTCGATGGCTTCAACACTGGCGCCGATCAGTTCCACGCCATATTTCTGCAAGACGCCATGGCGGTTTAGATCCAGCGCACAGTTGAGGGCCGTCTGTCCTCCCATGGTAGGCAGAATAGCGTCGGGTTTTTCCTTGGCGATTATCTTTTCGACGATGGACCAGGTCACCGGCTCTATGTATGTCGCATCCGCCATCGACGGGTCGGTCATGATGGTAGCGGGATTGGAATTCACCAGAATGACCCGAAAACCTTCTTCTCGTAGTGCCTGGCAGGCCTGGGTGCCGGAATAATCAAATTCACAAGCCTGACCGATGATAATCGGGCCCGCACCGAGGATGAGGATGCTACTGATGTCTGTTCTTCTTGGCATAAAGCGTTATTTCTAGTTTTCGGATTTAGGGTCGCTCACTTGCTCGCGACGGACCTGACATTGCCTTTCGCCGCCATCAACTCGATGAAATGATCGAACAGGGGTGCGACATCGTGTGGCCCCGGGCTCCCTTCCGGGTGGCCTTGAAAACCAAAGGCTGGCCGATCGACTCGTTCTATTCCCTGCAAGGAGCCGTCGAATAAGGATTTGTGGGTCGCCCGCAAATTGTCGGGCAGGCTGTCCGCATCCACTGCAAAACCGTGATTTTGACTGGTGATAAGAACCCTGCCATCTTCAAGATTCTGTACCGGGTGGTTAGCACCATGGTGTCCCAGGCGCATCTTGACGGTGGTCGCACCACAGGCCAGCGCCAGTAGCTGGTATCCGAGGCAAATCCCAAAAACAGGGATTGAAGCATCCACCAGGCTGGCGATTGCCTCGATTGCATAGGCGCAAGGCTCCGGGTCTCCCGGGCCATTAGACAGAAAAATACCATCGGGATTGAGGGCCAGTACCGCCTCGGCACGGGTCTGGGCTGGAACCACGGTAAGATCACAACCTCGATCTGCCAACATCCGCAGGATATTGCGTTTTATGCCGAAATCGTAGGCTACGACTTTAAATTGCGAGGACCTGGCTGGGCCATAGCCGGACTGTAGATCCCAGACACCGTCTCGCCAGTGATAACTTTCGGCAACCGATACCTCTTTGGCCAGATCCATGCCCTTGAGTCCTGGAAAAGACCGGGCCTGTGCAATCGCGGTCGCCTCGCCTCCGTCCGCCAGCAGACGACCGGAAAGTACACAGCCATTGAGGGGTCCCTTGTCACGCAGGACCCGGGTAAGCCGGCGGGTATCGATGTCGGCGATAGCGATAAGCTGCCTTTGCTTTAGAAACTCATCCAGGGTTTGTTGCCGGCGCCAGCTGCTGGCAAGCAAGGGCAGGTCTCGAATCACCAGGCCCGACGCCCATATCTGATCCGACTCGTTATCGTCGTCATTGGTTCCGGTGTTGCCGATATGGGGATAGGTGAAGGTAATTATCTGTTTGGCGTATGAGGGGTCGGTGAGAATTTCCTGGTAACCGGTCATGGAAGTATTGAAGACCACCTCGCCACTTGAGCACCCTTCGGCTCCAATCGCGGAACCATGAAAAGTACTGCCGTCTTCTAACGCCAGCACAGCTGATCCGACCACAACTACTCCTGACTAAAAACTTAGTCACTCGATTCAATGGGAAAAATGCGCAAAAAAAAGCGGAATGAAGAATTTCTTCAATCCGTTTTATTGTCAATTTGTAAAGGTTTCAGCATCGAACATACTGAGGGAGTATATTAGGAAAAACTGGCCGCTTTGTCTATCAAGTTCTTGTCCCTTTTTACAATTACCTTACAATTACCGGCTTTACAAGTTCAATACGTCCTGCATCGAGTACAGACCCGGGTCTTTATCGGCAATCCAGTTCGCAGCACGCACTGCACCATTGGCAAAAGTCATGCGACTGCTGGCCTTGTGCGTAATCTCGACTCGCTCACCGAGGCCGGCAAATATGATGGTGTGTTCACCGACGATATCCCCAGCTCTGATGGTGGAAAACCCAATCGTCTTCCGGTCCCGTTCTTCACCCACGCCTTCTCTGCCATAAAGTGCGACTTGCTGGAGATCCCGGCCCAGGACCTGGGCCACTATTTCGCCCATCTTTAACGCGGTGCCGGACGGGGCGTCTTTCTTATGCCGATGATGGGCTTCGCTTATCTCGATATCGACATCATCCCCTAACACCCTGGCTGCCTGTTCCAGTAAATTGAAACAGAGATTTACCCCAATACTCATGTTGGGCGCAAATACGATCGGGATGATTTCAGCGGTATTCGCAATCAGCTGCTGTTGTGATTCAGAAAATCCGGTAGTACCAATTACCATGGCTTTGCAGTTCTGCTGACACAGGGCCAGGTGCTGGAGAGTCGCGTCTGGCGCAGTAAAATCGATCAGCACATCGAATTCATCGCGCACTGAATCCAGTTCTGCGACGCTCTCGACTCCCAGCGCCGAACCCATAGCCAGCAGGCCGACGTCTACACCCAGGGTCGGATCATCGGCAAGCACCGTCGCCACGGACACTGCGATATCGGTTTCACTGTGAGTGATGGCTTCAACCAGCGCCCTGCCCATACGGCCGGCTGCTCCAGCGATGGCAACTCTTACCATGATTCGATTTACCCTGGACTCGATCCGCCCGATTTGAATTGGGGGCAAGTATACAGGTGGACCAATCGAAGCTAAACCATCGCTTGCCGGGCAATTTGACAAAGGCGGGGGACTGGCCGGTTTATCGCCGCTTGCGCCAGAACGGGCCGAGTAAATAACTTGATGCAGCTTACCAATTTAGGCACACTCTCAGCCCGAAGGGGAACCAGGCATGTATTCCAACGTGGGCCTTTGATCGATGTCTGCCGCTGTCCCTGTAGTTTTTAACCCAGCATGAAGAATAATGGACGAAATCCCGGTCTTACAAGGTAACACCAAGAAACAACGGTATGAATCACTGGTTGCTACGCTATATCAGGACGTTTATCGGTATGCGTTCTGGCTCTGCAAAAACCAGCCCATGGCCGAAGATCTGGTACAGGAAACTTTTTTGCGTGCCTGGCGGTCTCTTGAGAGTCTGCACAATGATAAGGCCGCCAAAGCCTGGCTATTTACCATACTGCGGAGAGAGAATGCCAGACAGTACGAACGCTATCGACCGGAACTAGTGGATATAGACGGGCAGTCTATCGCTGAGACCGATGCCATGGAGCCCGATAGCAAGATGGATAGGCAATTGTTGCACAATGCCATCAATCGACTCCATAGCGATTATCGTGAGCCGTTGTTACTGCAGGTTATTGGCGGTTTCAGCGGCAAGGAAATAGCCGAAATACTGGGTTTGAATAACAACACGGTAATGACACGACTGTTTCGTGCCCGGGGCAAATTGAAGGTTGAATTTGGTCTGGATAAGGTAGAAATTGAAGACTAAGATGCGCCAGAGCTGACCGATTATGAATGAAATAGAATTTCGCAAACGACTGTATGCCAATCCTCTGGAGGTGGACCAGGAACTGCTGGCCGCCGCCGGCACCGACCCCGCCTTGCAGAAAATTCTCGAGCAGACCCGGGAACTGGAAACAGAAGTTGCCGCGTTGGTGAATGCCGTGGAAGTACCCACAGGCCTGGCTGACAAATTGATGGCCATCGCCCATGCCCCTTCCACTGACACCGGCTTGCCGAACCTGGGAGATCTTGCAAGTAAGCCAGCGGCAAACAACAAATTCTTTCAGTACTATGCGATCGCTGCCTCGCTGTTATTGGCCATCGGGGTCACCTTCTCTCTGACCTTTGATAGCGGCCCTTCCAGCGCAGAAATGGCTGTAGGTGACGATGTTCTTCGGCATCTGTATATGGACGGCTTTGAGATCGATGAGATCAGCAATGCATCGAATACCACCATCTTCGGTCTGCCTGCTATTAACACCGTCATGGCTGAATCTGGTGCCCGCCTCGTTAGCAATGATTTTTTGCGGAACCTGCCTATTCGTTCTGCCAGACCCTGTGAGGTAGTGCCCGCATACCAAAGCGCGCATCTAATATTTGAAGGGACTCGGGGTGCAGTGAGCATGATCGTGATTAACAACAGCCCGGTCAGCGCCGAGTACATTTTTCGCGACGAGCGTTTCAATGGCATCGTAGTGCCCATGAGCGAAGGCAATATGGTGCTGGTGGGTGAGAACAATGAGGACCTGGAGCAGTACAAGACGCTGTTCACCGACAACATAGACTGGGTGATCTAGCCGGCTGTTGAAAAACTCTCAGCCGGCACAATACTGCGTTAAGATATGGCTCAAAATGCTCATTTACGACGTGTAACCTCCGCTTTTTCGCCAGATCTTGCCTTGTCTTGCACTCGACTGAGAGCTTTTCAACTGCCTGCTAGAACACTCGTCGAAACCGCTAAAACTGGTCAGCCCTTAGGGCCATCATGACTTCAGGCCCGGCGGCAATCTCCTCTACCAGCGCCTTGCTTCGGGGCAGTAAATGCCGCATAAAAAATTCACCGGTTTTAACCAGTCCATCACAATAGTCCTGATTGCCCTGGCCTAACTCCATCGCCGCAAAGGCAGCGGCGAGTACGCGCTGCCACATAAAGCTATACAATGTCAGACCCATCAATTCCAGGTAGGCATAGGATGCTGCACCAACCTGATCGGGATTGCCGGCTGCACTCTTAATTACAGATGCGGTGGTATCTATCAGTCGCCGCTTGCATTCTTCGAACGCTTGCAATGGTGCCACCATGGCGGCAACACCCTGCTGCCCGGCCGCAAACTCATCCATCTCCGCAACTAACACTCGCAACAGTTCACCCTTGCCACGCACTGTTTTTCTACCCATCAAATCCAGCGCCTGAACCCCATTGGCACCTTCATAAATTTGTGCGATGCGGGCATCGCGCACATTCTGCTCCAGCCCCCATTCGGCGATGTAACCATGCCCACCAAGTACCTGCTGACCCAGCACACAGGCCTCAAAACCGCGGTCTGTGCAATAGGCTTTCTGCACCGGAATCAGCAGGGCCACCAATTGCTCCGCCTTGTTGCGGGCCGCAGGCTCAGGATGAAAGCGAGATATATCCAGTTGCATCGCTGCATACATCGACAGGGCGCGGCCAGCAACAATATTGGAGCGCATGGTGAGCAGCATTCTTCTCACATCCGGATGCACGATAATGGGGTCGGCGGCCTGGTCGGCCTGTAGCGGTCCGGACGCCGCTCTGCCCTGGAGTCGTTCTTTGGCGTAGGCCGAGGCAACCTGGTAGGAGGCGTCCGCCAGACCGTTGCCCTGTATGCCCATAGACAGGCGAGCATAATTCATCAGGGTGAACATATTGGACATCCCCTGGTTCAGCTCACCCACTAAATAACCCTTCGCGGCCTCGAAGTTAAGCACACAGGTAGCGGAAGCCCTGATGCCCATCTTGTGCTCTATGGAGCCGCATTTGACCTTGTTGAGTTCACCGGTATTACCGGCGTCATCGACGAGAAACTTCGGCACCAGGAATAGCGAGATGCCTCGGGGTCCGGCCGGCGCGTCGGGTAATTTGGCCAACACCAGGTGGATAATATTTTCGGTGAGGTCGTGTTCGCCAGCGGTGATAAAGATCTTGGTGCCGCTCAATTCATAATTGCCATCTGCCGTGGGCACAGCCGAAGTGCGGATCATTCCCAGATCGGTGCCGGCGTGGGCTTCAGTCAGACACATGCTGCCCGACCAGGTTCCGTCATACATTCTGGGGAGATACTTTTCCTTGAGCTCGGTGCTGCCAAGTCGACTGAGGCTATGGGTGACGCCGGTGGTGAGCATGGCATAAAGCGCGAATGATGAGTTGGCGGCAAACGCCATCTCTTCCAGCAGCGCCGAAAGCACCGTCGGCATGCCCTGACCACCATAGTCCACATCGCCGGTCAATCCAGGCCAGCCACCCTCGGCATAAGCCCGGAATGCTTCCACGAACCCTTTCGGCGTGGTGACCACACCGGCGTCGAAATGACAGCCTTCTCGATCGCCGCTTTGGTTAAGGGGAGACAGCACACCTGTTGCCATCTTTGCTGCTGCTTCCAAGATGGCATCGATCAGGTCTTCGGTAACTTCTTTCGTGTCTGGCATTGCTGCGAATAATTCTTCTGCTTTGAATACATCACGCAGCAGAAATTGCATGTCCGTTAGCGGAGCACGATAGGTCGGCATCTTCTTTGTTCCCCGGTTTACTCACTGCGAAGCACAATTATAAGTGAAGCAGCTGCGAACAGGTACTCTCCATTGTGGCCAATCCTTGGCGGTTTTCGCGGCGCTGCCTATACTTAAGGCACCTTTAAAACCCCGCTGCCGAAGCCTTCTAATCGAAGTCCCTCCGAGACAGGGAAATCCCTTTGCCTGAGACACCGGTGCCGAATCTTTACCGACGACTGCTGCAGTTGATACCCAGTCCGTGCATAGTCTGCGGCAAATCCAGCCGGGCGGCATACAGCCTGTGCCCGGATTGTGAAACCGATTTACCCTGGGCCGGACCCTGCTGTATTCGCTGTGGCGAGGAACTACCCGCAACTTCTCCAGACCCCAGATCATGCGCTGGATGTACGCTGCATCCACCTCCCTTTGCGTCCTGCAGGGCGGCTTTTCGCTACCAATCGCCAATCGACAGTCTGCTCTCCGGCTTCAAGTTCAAGGCACGATTCGAAGCCGGCAATGTTCTGGCGCTCCTGTTAGCAGAAAAGATCGCACAACACTATGCAAATACCACCGCACCGGAATTGCTATTACCGGTGCCCCTACATCCAAAACGCCTACGCCAACGCGGATTTAATCAGGCGCTGGAGATCACCAGGGTGGTGTCGAAAAAATGCGGAATACCTTTCAGTCGAAATGCCATCGTGAAAATGCGGGATACCACGGCCCAGACAGAGATGCATTCCGCCAATGCCCGCAAGCAGAATTTAAAAAATGCCTTTAGCGTGGCAAACAAAGCGATTCTGCAACCGGTAAAATCGGTGGCGCTGATCGATGACGTGGTGACAACCATGGCGACGGTGTCTTCGGTAAGCAGAGAATTGCGGGGCTGTGGCATCCGTCACATCGAGGTCTGGTGCCTGGCACGGGCCAGTCGCTGACCGCAGTCACAGCTCGTTGCCACAGAACACCGAGCCGGAACCTTTCAGAGGCGGAGTTTAATGACGGATGAATACTGATGTATCAGAATTGATACTTGATGGAGCCGTAAGCGACGCGACCATTTTGATCGAGAATGCGAGTACTGGAGTTGAATATCTGTGCGGTGTTTTCA
>JADFIJ010000187.1 GCA_022566775.1 Pseudomonadota bacterium
ATTGAGAAACATCAGGGAGGTGAACAGGCCGGCTGGGGGGATGCCGGCGACCTGCGTCGGCAGCCATTCGTCGGCATCCCACTCGTCGTTGAAAGCCAGTTGGTCATCGACCCCGTAACTCTTCGCCGAATAGCCATTCACCATGAAATAATCCGCCGTGATGATCTCGGTCATCGGCAGGTTGTTTTTCACTACATAGTTGACGAGTTGTAGTGGCTCACTGGCAACACTGTTGTTAGTGGTAATCCGGTTGAACTGAAAATCTTCGTCCCGCAGGCCTTCACCGGGGTCAAACCAGCGCGCATTGGGAAAGGGGCGCATCAGGTTGATGGCCTGTTCGATAGGCCCATTGGCCGAGAGATAGCGATTGGTGAGAATCAGATCGTTAAAAATTTCGGCGAGGCGATCATAGAACGCTTCTTCTTCCATCATGCCATCCAGAGCCGTTCTGAGACCGGTCTCAGCGTTATCGACCACCAGTTGCTGTTCGGTATCCGTCGGCAGGCGACCTACCAGTTGCAGACTGGCCTTGCGCAGCGTGTCGTCCAGGGGCATGGACTGAATGGCCTCAATGGTCTGCGTCACTATTGGACTATTGTCTACCTGAAACACCGTGAGCAGGTAATCGGCGACGTCGCTGGCGCAGTCGCCACTACAGCTTGATGCGGCGCCCAGTGGCATGACGTTGTCGATATACGTGGTGAGCACGTCTACAGAGCCACAATTGGCACAATTCACCAGTGATACCGCGACGATTCCTCCCTGACCCTCGATACCATGGCAGCTGGAGCACTGCTGGTTATACTCATCATGGCCAGTCACAATGGCATCATCGGCGACGATGACTTGAAACAGATCGCCGGGGATCAGTTGCAGTTGCAAGGAGTAGAATTCGAAATCGGCATTCACCAGGGGGATGTCCAGCACCGCGGTTTGCAGATCGTAAGTGGCGCCGGGGGTAACGCCGACGTCGGCGTCGACGGCGGCGCTCACAATAAAAGTCAATGCAACATCATCTACTAGCAGCAGGGACAGTCTCAGGGAACCATAGCCTTCCACATCTATCCGGGGAATGGTGAGGGTGTCCACTTCAAAATAGGGAATCGAGCTGCCAGTTTGCGCCAGGGAAGGAATCGTGAAACCAGCACTTAGCAGCCCTAACAACAAGCCGAAAGCGATGTTTCTGACCGAACTGACTGTGGACATGGCTAATCTCGCTCTGCAAATCAAAAAGGATGTTTCGATTGGTTAAACGCGAGGTTAAGCCTATGGTTTACGCAGTAAAGGCCGTGGTTGCCTGAATGTGAGCCAGATCACGGTGGATCGGTGGCAGGAAGCGCGTATATATTCGGGGGAATATCCTATAACATGCTGAAAATATTGAATATTATACAATCGCAGTGCAGTGATTCTCGGTTCATAGCAAGGACCCGGATATTGCGCTGGCGTGATTGCTGCTGCCGCCTAATCCATCCCCGCCTGTTCGCGAACATAGCGGGCCGCCGCTTCGTGGGTCCCGAACCAGACATCGCCTTTGGCCTGTATGTGATCGATGAGGCCTTCGAGGGCGATGATGCGCGAACGGTGCCCGCTCACGTGGGGATGTAGAGTGAGCAGGAACATGGTGCCTTCCTCCCAGGCCTTGTCGAACTCGTCGATCCACACCTGCATGACGTCACGGGGATTCATGTAGCGGTTTCCCAGAGGATTGAACAGGGGCGCATCATCCAGAATCCACTCCACCGGCAACTCGACCACACCCGTCGCTTCGCCGTCCTGCAGTAGTTCGTAGGGGCGGTCGTCGTGCATTAGAGAGCTTTCGTAGAGGAAACCCATGTCGCGGAGTATCCGCAGGGTATTGGGACTGTGGTTCCAGGACGGCGCACGATAACCCACCGGACGTCGGCCGGTAATATTCTCTATCGCATCCATCGCCTGGCGCAGCAGTCGTTCCTCGGTGGCGGCGTCGAGTGCGGTGTTGAGTTCGTGGATCCAGCCATGGACGCCAATCTCGTGCCGGCCGGACTTGTTGATCACATCCGCCTGTTCCGGCGCCAGTTTCAGGCTCCAGGCAGGAAAGAAGAAGGTGGCCGGTATATTCTCGGCGTCCATCAGCTTGACGATGCGAGGTAGCGCCACCCGGGCGCCGTACTGTCCCTGAGACAAGGGACCGATGCTAATCTCGCCGGTCCGCAATCCCATCACCGTCTCGTTGTCGACGTCGAAGGATAGCAGCACGGCAACCCGTGCCCCTCCGGGCCAGGAGTCGGGGTTCAAATTCCGTCCCGCACGCACTTGATTTACCTGGGAACGCACAAATTCGTCCGACCAGTTCCAGGGCTGTGCCGGGTCCGGGTTTACTTGCGCCAGTGCGCCTGGTAGCCATGAGAAAACGACAACTAGTGCGAATAGAGGCAGTGCAGCGGTGGTAGCAAGGCGAGTTGAGATGCTGAATTGCATGGGTAGACTCCTCGATAGAAATGGAATTATGGTCAGGGTAAGAAGGCAGCTTCCGGGGTATCGTTGTATAGTTCAGAGCCGGTCCAGTTTATCAGTTTGAACAGTCAGGGTCAGAGTAAAAACAAAAGTTGAGCATCCTCTTATAGTCCCGATCATTCACCGGATAATCGCGACAGACGGGGCGGCGGATGGTTAATTCGCTACATGGATTGAAACCGAACGCCATTGAGTTGAGAATAGGGGTTCGTCACGATTATCAACCAGGCATTCGAAGAAAGGAGTCATGGATTATGAAGCATAAATTAAATCGGCGAGATTTTTTGCGCGCAACCGCGACGGCAGGCGCGCTGGCGGCAACGACTACCCAGGTACTGGGCGCACCCGCGGTAATCAGACAATCCGGCTCCAGGGCGGTAGTCATCGCGTCCGGTAATGGCAACGTCTACCGTAATGGTGGCACCGAAACCTGTGTCGAACTGGCGTTCAGACGGATGACCCAGGGCGACGATGTGCTGGATGCACTGATCGCCGGGGTCAATATCGTCGAGCTCGACCCCACGGAACCCGGTGTCGGCTTCGGCGGCCTGCCCGACGCGGATGGCAATGTGGTGCTCGATTCCTGTTGCATGCACGGGCCCAGGAAACAGGCTGGGGGCGTGGCCGCCTTACAGGGGGTGCGAACACCGTCTCTGGTAGCCCAGGCAGTCGCGGCGACAACCGATCATCATCTATTGGTGGATCAGGGCGCGCAGCGTTTTGCCCGTAATATGGGTTTCACCATCGAGGATGATCTCAACACCCCCTTGTCGAGAAGTCGCTGGCTGGAATGGAAGCGGAGAACGGATCCGGGACACTATCTCGACCCGGAGCAGCGCGCTCAAATCGGCATGAGAGTGGGCCTGGAGATGGTGGCCGAGGGCAAGATCGATGCAGAACATTATTGGGGCACGATCAATTGCAATGGAGTCAATGCAAACGGCGATATCTGCGGAGTGACTACCACCAGCGGACTGGCCTGGAAGATCCCAGGTCGGGTCGGGGATTCTCCCATTCTCGGTGCCGGTCTCTACGTAGACAACGAAATAGGCGCGGCGGGCTCTACCGGTCGTGGCGAGGCCAATTTGTATAACCTCGCATCGTTCCTGGTGGTTGAGCACTTACGCGCCGGCAAGCACCCGAAAGACGCGGGCATGGAAACACTCAAGCGTATCCTTGGAAATACCGAGAAACGCCTGCTGCGGGATGATGGAAATCCTGCATTCAATCTAAATTTTTACGTGATCAACAAGCGCGGTGAGTATGCAGGCGTCGCATTCTATGGCGACGGCAGCAGAAAATTTGCACTGTGTAGTGAAAATGGGGCCGAGAGCTTGTCGATAGAGGGCTTACTTGGCTAGAACCTAAGGAACCAAAGCAGGCCCATGGCAGGCGCTCTCACCGATCGGTATCTTGTGCCCCAGGATCGGGAGGGGAATCGGGAGGAGGATCGAGTGGCGGATCGAGCGGTGAGCCGCCGGCACCGAATCCAGACGGGCCGCCGAATCTTCTCGGTCCGCCACGCCCTCTGGGCCCACCGAATCCACGTTGTCCGCTGCGAAAGCCTTCTATACCATCGCGGGGTCCGCGACGATTCACAAATTCCAATGCCATCTGCCGCTCCTGTGCGGTGAGTTCATTCAGCAGCGCGATAGACTGTTCATGGGAGAGGGCCTGGTAACGCAGGTTCACCTCTCTGAGTTCGGCAAAAGCCTGGTTGATGGCTTCGGAGTCGAACTCCGGCGCCGCCATTAATTGATTCACCTGCCGTTGCGCAGCGAACATCTGGCCCCGCATGGGACCAATTTCGTCGGCACTGCGCTCGAGAAAACCGGTAAGTTCGGACCGTCTTTCCTCGCTGAGGTCGCGGACTATCCAGCCCACATTGGGCGGGAACGGACGGCCGCTGAATGCTTGCAACATGGAGGCTCGATAGCTTATGCCGCCAATGAAGATCAGATTCACCGCCACGGACACAAGCAAAGCCAACAGGATGAGTTTGGTTTTGTTCATGACTAGAACAGGTTCTCCGTATAGTCATTGAGGGATAAGACGTAGAGTTCATCATCCCAGTACTCGAATCCTTCACTGTTCAGGTCGATCCCGAAGTTGTAAAAATTACCGATAACGATGCCGAATATCAGTGGCAGGCAGGCGACCATGGCCGGTCGCCAAAATAGTTTGCCGGGCTTGTCTGCGGGCAGCAACCACTCCAAAAATCGATCCAGTGGCGCAAGCTTGCGTGGTGGCAATTGCTGATCGAGCACCTTCGCTTCCAGGCCAGGAAATTCCGGCACCGCAATCTGGTTCATCAGCATTTCCAATTCATGTTGCCGATCAATCAGCTCTTTCGGTGCGGTGTTGTGGGCGATGAAATTCTCACATTCCTCACGCAAGCCGACCGGCCAGCGCTCCGAAGAGGAGCCATAGATTTCAATTATTTTCGTAAACTCTTCAAGCGTCATTTTAATTCCTGCTGTTGGGTTTTGATTTCTTCACCCCAAAGTGTGTTATCAATATTATTTTCAACTTCAGCAATTTTTTTGCGCAGGGAGCGTTTGGCCCTGGCTAATGTGGATTCGATGGCCTTCACCGAGACGTTCATGATAGCAGCCGCTTCCTTGTTGGAAAAACCCTGGTAGTGACAGAGCATCAAGGCACTGCGCTGGCTCTCCGGAAGTTCAACCATGGCTGCTTTCAGTTTCCCCAGTTTGTCATCCTCGTCGAAGTGTTCATTAACGTCGCTGGCGGATTCCCCGTGTAGGCCTGCACCCGACCTCAGGGTCTGGCCCCGATTGTCTGCATCCTCCTCTAGAAAGTCCCTGGTTTGCACCCTGCTGTGTTTTCTCAGGTAATCAACACACAGATTGTGGCTGATGCGGTGCAACCAGGTTGAGAGTTTCGCCTTGTCGGCCTGCCATCTGCAGGCATTGATCCAGAGCCTCAAAAACGTTTCCTGGGCAATGTCCTCGGTGTCTTTGCTGTTACCGAGCAGGCGGAAAGCGTAATGACTAATCGATTTCAGATGCCGTCTTACGAGTGTCTGATAGGCGGATTGATCACCCCTGCACACCGCCAACATCAATTCTTCATCAGTCATTACGCTCTGAAGTACACCTTTTCCATGCCAATATCAAGGGGTGTTGCCTTGTGGCTATCCTCCCTGTTGATCGCCGCGGTCAGCCTCGGGGCGCCGTCGACCCATGCGGCCGCCGCCAGGACGACCCCGCTGTGGCCGGCGTAATTCGCTGCCGCTTAAGACGCCATTGTTATCGCTGTCGAGGTTGAGGAAATTCGCTTCGGTAAATTCATCGAGGGTGACCATCTTATCGTCATTCAGGTCCATCTCCTGGAATCGCTCGGTTACACGTTGTGTCATCATAGCCTGCATTTCGGCGCGGCGCTCTGCATCGAATTCAGCAGGCGGGTTGTCGCCGCCCCGATCTCGCCTGCCGGCCCTGCCATTTAGAAATTCATCGATGGTCAGGATGCCGTTGGCATCACTATCGAGTCGGGCCAGGAGATCCGCCTGTGCTAGCGAAAATTCTTCAAAGCTGATGCTGCCATCACCATCTGTGTCCATTGCGGCCAGGCCGCGTTGACCAAACTCAGTCCCATCGGCAGCGAACGTCGTCGCTGCAAAACCCAAACATCCCAAGGCTAAAACCAATGGAATTTTATTCATGCTAATTCTCCTTCAAATATAATTCTCAGTAAGCTTTACGTGGCTACGCAAAATACCCGTCGCAACATGGCGCGATCTGCGGGTTTGTTGGCCGGTGACAAACTTTGATTCACCTTGCAGACCGTGTAAGCTGGCCTGGAAGCGGTAACTAGTCGGATGCTAACAATCATCGGTGAATACATGAAACACTTTCAAAAGTGCATTAATCCAGTGGCAAAGCTAGCGCTGGTATTGACCTCCTGGTTAATCGTAACGGCTGGTTATGCCCAGGAATACGTGCTGGATCCGAATTGGCCCAAGCCCTTGCCCGATGGCATCGAGTGGGGCCAGGTTCCCAATGTCACCATCGATCGGGAAGGCTTTATCTACGCATTCCATCGTGCCGAACCGCCGGTGCTGAAGTTTGATCCCGAGGGCAATCTGGTTGCCACCTTTGGCAGTGACTGGGTGGCAACGCCCCACGGATTTCGTGCGGCGCCGGACGGCTCGTTGTGGGGTACCGATTACAATCGCCAGCTTGGCAACACGGTGACCAAGTTTGATACCGAGGGCCGGGTCTTGCTCAGGTTGGGTGCCCGTGGCTTTACCGGTACCGGGCCAAATACCTTCGACGGGCCTGCGGATTCGGCGGTGGCCAGCAATGGCGATATTTTTGTGGCCGATGGTCACTGGAATAATCGCATCGTCAAGTTCGATTCCCAGGGCAGATATCTCATGGAGTGGGGCCACAAGGGCACCGGCCCGGGGGAATTCGACCTGCCCCATACCATCGTCATAGACCGCAGAGGCAGGGTATTGGTTGGCGATCGCTCCAATCATAGAATTCAGATCTTCGATCAGGAGGGCAATTACATTACCGAATGGGATCAGTTCGGCTGGCCCAGCGGCATGTTTATCGATCAGAATGATATCCTCTATGTTGCCGATTATCAGAGCAAACGCGGCGTCACCTTCGGTTCCGCCGAGGACGGCACGGTCATGGGCTTCATTCAGGGCTCGGAACCGGAAGGCGTGGTGGTGGATGCCGATGGCAATGTCTATACCGGTGAGGTTACCGGTGGTGAAGGCGGCGATGGCATGATCATGCGCAAATTCATCAAGCAGTAGTGCTTGCGTCAAC
>JADFIJ010000016.1 GCA_022566775.1 Pseudomonadota bacterium
GGTACGGAACCGTATGCCCGGTGGTGTGAGAGGACGGCGGGAGTAATCCCGCCTCCTACTCGATGCTATGTTGGGGATAGTGTCCTCGTACAAGAATTGGGTGAATTAGTACACTGTCACCAGATTCCCAGATTCAGATATATGAAATTCGTAGACGAAGCAGAAATCAGGGTAGATGCAGGCAACGGCGGTAACGGTTGCCTTAGTTTTCGTCGTGAAAAATACGTCGAGAGAGGCGGTCCCGATGGCGGCGACGGCGGCGATGGCGGCAGTGTCTTCATCCAGGCGGATGCGTCCTTGAATACCCTGGTCGATTTTCGCTTCCAGCCTCGCTACCGGGCCCAGGCTGGGCGCTCGGGTCAGAGCCGCAATTGCACAGGCAGGAGCGGTGAGGACCTCCTGGTCAAGGTGCCGTTGGGCACCAGTGTGATCGATGTGAATACGGAAGAGCTGATCGCCGATCTGGATAATACCGAACAGGTGGTTATGGTTGCCAGGGGCGGATTCCATGGCCTGGGCAACACGCGTTTCAAATCCAGCACCAATCGTGCGCCCCGGAAAATCACCAAGGGTAGCCCGGGCGAAGCCAGGGTGTTGCAACTACAGCTACGGCTGGTCGCCGATGTGGGATTGCTTGGGCTCCCCAACGCCGGCAAATCAACCCTGATTCGGACGGTATCGGCGGCAAGACCCAAGGTGGCCGATTATCCGTTCACTACCCTGGTACCCAATCTCGGAGTGATCAGCAGAGGCATGGAGAGAAGTTTTGTCATGGCCGATATTCCAGGTCTCATCGAAGGGGCGTCCGAGGGCGCCGGATTGGGATTCCGGTTCTTAAAACACCTGTCGAGAACGCGATTATTAGTGCATTTAATTGATGTGTTGCCAGTCGATGGCGGGAATCCGGTAGAAAACGCTCAAAAAATAGCATCGGAGTTGGAAAAATTTAGCCCGACCCTGGCCAGGAAAGAACGTTGGCTGGTGCTGAACAAGGTGGACCTGATCGATGCAGAAGAAATCTCCAGGCTGAAGCAGGAATTACGTGCTGCCCTGGATTGGGCCGGCGATATCCATGAAATATCCGCGCTCAATCGTAGCGGCTGTGACCAGCTCTGCGAGGCATTGATGCATTCCATCGAGGATCACCGGCAACAATTGACTGAGGATGAGGAGTACAGGCGGCAACAGCAGGAGTTGGAAACCGCCATGGCATTCGAAATTCGACGCAGCATCGAGCACAGTAAAGCCGGCAGGGCAGAAGTGGACAGCGATCTGGACGAAGACTGGGATTAGCGAGTGTAGAGCATGCGTGAAAAGATCAAACAAGGCAGACGCTGGGTCATAAAGGTAGGCAGCTCCCTGGTTACCAACAACGGCCTGGGCCTGGATACGAACGCCATCGAATCCTGGGCCGGCCAGCTGGTGGCAATGCAAAAAGCCGGTATCCAGCCGGTACTGGTTTCGTCCGGAGCCGTGGCCGCAGGCGTGGCGAGACTGGGATTGAAAGCCAGGCCGAAACAGCTACATCTGCAACAAGCTGCCGCCGCGGTCGGGCAAATGGGCTTGGTGCAGGCATATGAAAGCTGCTTCATGCGCCATGGTGTGCATGCTGCACAGATCCTGCTTAGCCACGAGGACCTGTCTGACCGAACCGGTTATCTCAACGCCCGCAGCACCCTCACCACATTACTCGACATGGGCGTGGTGCCGGTGGTCAATGAGAACGATACCGTGGCAACCGCCGAATTATGCTTCGGCGACAACGATACGCTGGCGGCGCTGGTGGCCAATCTCATTAACGCCGATGTGATGGTGATGTTGACGGATCAGGATGGCTTGTATGATGCGGATCCCCGCATTTATCCTGATGCGAAATTCATACCGCAGGCGTCGGCCAGCGATAGCAGCCTGACGGCGATGGCCGGCAAGGGTGCGAGCCTCGGCCGAGGTGGGATGTTGACGAAGTTATCGGCGGCGCGCCTCGCAGCCCGCTCCGGTACCAACACGGTGATAGCGAATGGCAGAGAGGAACAGGTACTTATACGCCTGTTACAGGGGGAGGAGCTGGGGACCTTGCTGGAGGCAGATCGTGAGCCGGTGACGGCTCGCAAGCAGTGGCTGGCCGGACAACTGAGCCTGAAGGGTAAGCTGACCCTCGATGCCGGTGCCGTGCAGGTGCTACAAAAATCCGGCAAGAGTCTGCTGGCGGTTGGCATTCAGTCGGTCCAGGGACAGTTTTCCCGTGGCGATGTCGTCGCCTGTATCGATGAGTCGGGTCAGGAAATAGCCAGGGGTCTGGTCAACTATGACGTGCATGAAATCGAAAAACTCAAAGGCGAGAGTAGCGACAAGATAGAACAATTGCTGGGCTATGTGGGCGAGGAAGAAGTCATTCACCGCGATAACATGGTTATCAGCGATATCAGTACTGATTAGCTTAATCAGAGGCTCCTTAAGGAGCCTCTGATTCGGCATGCAGGCGGCCGGGCTGGAATGTCCGGGCTGCGGATGAAAAAAAACCGGCACTTGCCGGTTTTTTATGCGCTGGCCAATGACTTATTTCAGTGCCTTAACCGCCGTATTTAGTCTGCTCTTGTGTCGAGCTGCTTTGTTCTTGTGGATGATGCCCTTGTCTGCCATGCGGTCAATAATCGGCACGGCAGTATTATAAGCCTCGGTAGCGGCGGCGTGATCGCCTTCTGCTATAGCGGCATCTACCTTCTTGATGTAGGTGCGAACCATGGATCTGAATGAAGCGTTGTGACGACGGCGGACTTCACCTTGTCGTGCGCGCTTGCGAGCTTGTGCAGAATTGGCCAATTGGAGCTCCTTTAAACCGGTTTCAATACTGTTTCGATGTTTCGATTTTCAATGAAAATCGAGTGATTAGATCGGGGCAACCAGGTACTGCAGTTCCCCATCGATTTCGAGACGCGACACTATGCCGTTTTCGAATAGTGATGTCAATAGTGCTACGGCTTGGGCATGGACCCGGACACCGCCGCCTACCCCTTTTTATATTAGAGCTGTCATAATCGCCCCGATAAGATTCAAAGCGAAGAAACATGGGGTTGTCAGAGCCGGTATGTCAGAGCCTCGAACCGAAGCGGTAGAAACCGAAAATGGCGATGGTTCCAGCAGCGCCCTGCTAAAAGCCAGCGGTATTACCGGCTCCATGACCATGGTGTCCCGCATCCTGGGCCTGGCCCGGGATATTGTTATCGCACGGCTTTTCGGCGCCACCGATGCGGCAGACGTTTTCTTCCTCGCCAACAAGATACCGAACTTCATGCGTCGACTGTTTGCCGAGGGCGCATTCAACCAGGCGTTCGTGCCGGTCCTTTCCGAATACCGCAGCACCAAATCCCTGGCCGAGGTACGGAATTTAATTGCTGCCGTGGCCGGGAGCCTGGGCGGGTTTCTCTTCTTATTGACCGCGTTTATGATGGTGGCGGCGCCGCTGGTCGCCGTACCCATAGGCTATGGCTTTACCGACGAACCGATGAAATTCGATCTGTTCGTGGAAATGCTCCGCATTACCTTCCCCTATTTGCTACTTATTTCAATGACGGCGTTCTGTAGCGCAATTCTCAATAGCTATGGACGCTTTGCCATACCGGCTGTCACCCCGGCTCTGCTCAACATTTCCTTGATTGCCAGTGCATTCTTGTTGGCTCCCCATCTGCGTGTACCCGAGCTGGCATTGGCCTGGGGCGTGCTAATTGCCGGTGTGGCGCAATTGCTTTTTCAACTGCCTCTGCTGGCGCGCATGCAATTGCTGCCGCGGCCGCGGCTGGGAAAATTCCATGAAGGGGTGGACCGAATCAAGAAGCTCATGGTGCCAGCGCTTTTCGGTGTGTCCGTAAGCCAGATTAATTTATTGCTCGATGCCATGATTGCCTCGCTGCTGGTTACCGGCAGTATCTCCTGGTTGTACTTTTCCGACCGGCTGATGGAATTGCCGGTTGGCACATTCGGTATCGCCGTGGCTATCGTGGTACTGCCGAGTCTGTCGCGGAAGCATGCCGAGTCGTCGATGCAGGAATTTTCAGAAACTCTGGACTGGGCAACCAAGTTAATCTGCCTGGTTTCCATACCGGCGACGCTGGCGCTGATTATCCTCGCCAAACCATTGCTGGTGACATTGTTTCAGAATGATAATTTCACCGCCTTCGATGTGGAGCAGGCGGCGGGCAGCCTGCGAGCCTATAGTTTCGGTATTCTTGCCTTCATGTCCATAAAGATATTTGCGCCGGGTTTCTACGCCCGCCAGAATACCCGGACGCCGGTGAAGATCGGTGTGATCGCCCTCTGTGCCAACATGATCATGAACGTGTTGTTCTATCTGAACGGCATGGCGCACGTCGGCCTGGCGCTGGCCACATCGCTGGCGGCATATCTGAATGCGGGCTTGTTGTTGCGGGGGTTAAGGCGGGAGAAGGTTTACAGTTTCCACGAGGGATGGTTGCTGCTGGTGCTACGGTTGCTGTTGGCCAATTCGTTGCTGGCATTTTTCCTCATCGCATACTCAGGTGACTGGCAGATGTGGCTGGATTGGGATCTCATGACCCGGGTAATTCGCATGGCGCTGCTGGTATTCGGTGGCATCGCTCTATACGTGGCCGCGTTATACGTCAGTGGATTAAGATTAAAACACCTGCGTCGCTAGCCCGGATATTTCAGAATGAAACAAGTATATACCGCCGACAGTGTTCCCATGGCCTGGCACATGGCCAACGTGCTGGAACATCACGGCATTCAGGCGCTGGTTAGGAACGATCGGCTTTATTCCGTGGCCGGAGAAATACCGTTTATCGAGTGTTTGCCAGAGGTATGGGTATGCAATGACCTGGATTACATACGTGCCGGGCAAATAATAAAAGAGCTAGAGTCCACCGCAGAAATCGAAGAGCCAGATTGGCGGTGCCGCGCCTGCGCAGAAGAAAACGCGGGAAATTTCGACCTGTGCTGGAACTGTCAGGCTCAGAGGGTGGCCTCTGGCGACGCAGACTAGTCCGGCAGCCAGGGGGAGCTTAAGCCCGGGACATAAACTTTGCGGTCACCGTATTGATCTTTATTGTTTCACCTGGCGCTAAATATTCCGGCACCTGGACTTCGAGTCCGGTGGAAAGCATCGCCGTCTTGGTGCGGTTGGTTGCCGAGGAACCGGTAACCGCGGGTGGCGTGTCCGTAATCGTCAGGATGACAGACTGCGGGAGCTCGATCGCCAGCAGATTGTCATCCATTATCAGGGCGACGATGCCTTCCTGCCCTTCCACCAGGTAATGGATCTGACCCTCTAGCTGTTCTGAATTGATGCCATACTGGCTGTAGTCTTCCGTGTCCATGAAGTAATAGGTGTCGCCATCGAGGTAGGAATACTGCACTCCCACCCTCATGCAGTCAGCCTCTTTCAGGAAATCGTCACCCTTGAAAGCCGCATCCAGTTTTTGCCGGGTTTGCAGGTTATTGAAACGCACTTTATACAGCGTTCCCGCACCACGTGAAGAAGGGCTCTTGCTCTCAAACTGCTTGACGATGTGCGGCACGCCATCGATGTCGATGATCATGCCTTTCTTCAATTCGCTGGCTTTTGGCACGCTGTGCTCCCGTCTCAATGACGTAACTAGTGCTGTGAAGGAATCCGGAGCCGAAATCTACATGAAGTAGTCGCCCGAGTAAACTGTCTCTCTATCTCAGTTTGGTGTTCTTTATCGCGCACCGCGACGGCCATATTCCCCGCTCACGGTCCTGCGGCCCTGATTGTTCGCGTGAAACATACCCGTCACGGTACGCTAAATTCATAGATAAACTCCAAGCCTGAAAGAAAGGAAAGATGATCTGGAAGTATTTCAACTAGTCTGGAAAGCGATGGGATGTCGACTCCTTTCGCATCAGCAATTGAGGCGCCGCACCGAGTGACCGAGGGAGAACCCGCTGGCAGGTATCTCTGTCCGCGGAAAATACATAGACCTCTCCGGATGCAGAGATCTTCCTGGAGGAATTAGTCAAAGGGGTGCAAGCCGCTGAGGCGGAAGGGGTCGGGAGCGCAGCGCGCCTTCACTGAACCACACCCTGGATGGCCAAGCCTTTTAGACCTGCACCTTCTACCAATTTATCCGCAATTAGGCTTTGAGTTACGCCTATAATTCCAACATAATCCCCCATCCGAAAATCACAGAGCCATCTCATGCCCGATCGCGACAAGGAAATCGATAATCTTCATATCACCGGTTATGAAGAACTGCCTGCGCCTGGTGCCTTGAAAGATGAGCTGGGTCTGCGGGGTTCGGCTCTGGATACCGTCAAAATCGGACATCGAGACGTAAAAGGCATACTGGATAGAAAGGACCCGCGCCTGATCGCCATCGTCGGTCCCTGTTCGATTCATAACCCCGAAGAAGCACTGGAATACGCCCGCCGCCTGAAACCCCTGGCCGATGAACTGGCCAATGAGTTAGTGATATTAATGCGGGTTTACTTCGAGAAGCCTCGAACTTCGATCGGCTGGGAAGGGCTGATCTATGACCCCCACCTCGATGGCAGTCATAGAATCGATCACGGTCTTCGTATCGGTCGACAGTTGATGCTCGATATTATCGATTTAGGATTGCCCATTGCAATCGAAGCGCTGGATCTCATTTCCCCACAATACCTGCAAGATCTGGTGAGTTGGACAGCGATAGGCGCGCGCACCACAGAATCGCCAACCCATCGTAAGCTGGCAAGCGGAATCTCTTCCGCTATAGGATTTAAGAATAATATTGACGGGGTATTGATGGTGGCGGTTAACGCTATTCTATCTGCTTCGACGAATAATAGCTTTATCAGTGTGACCGAAGAAGGCAAGGTCGCGGTTTTTCGAACCGAAGGCAATCCACATTGTCACGTGATTTTGAGAGGTGGCAAGTCTCCCAATTACGACAAGGAAAGTGTAGCTTCCTGTGAAGGCGATTTGCGAAAAGCCGGGCTAATAGAAAATATCATGATCGACTGCAGCCACGGCAATTCGCGCAAGAATGCGGCGAATCAAGCGCTGGTACTGGACGACATGGCAACCCAGTTACTCGATGGCAACCGCTCCATCATCGGCTTCATGTTAGAGAGCAATCTGGAAGAAGGGAATCAACCGATTCCTGATGATCTGGATGAAATTAAATATGGTATATCGGTTACCGATGCCTGCATAAGTTGGGAAACTACCGAGGTCCTGCTCAGGAAGTTCGCGGCCGCGATTGCGCCTGCGCTCAAATCCAGATCTGCCTGACATAGATCGACCGCCTAGCCAAGATGTGTCAGGCAGCTGTCGATTAAGCTCTGACAGGCCGGATTAAGCGGTCAGTACAGCAGCCAGGCTCGATGCCAGGTAGTCGATGTTGTCGTCGTTGACACCGGCAACATTGATGCGGCTGGAGTTTACCAGATAGATGCTGTAATCGTTGACCAGACTCTGGACTTGATCGACGTCAACACCGAGAAAAGAAAACATGCCTTTTTCTCGCTCTATAAAACTAAAATCCTCGCCGATGTTCGCGGCCTTAAATTGCTTCACCAATTGTGCGCGCAAGCCATTTATGCGATTGCGCATGGTGGTCAATTCCGCATCCCATTCGCTGCGCAGAGCCGCATCGTTGAGGATGAGCTCCACCACGGCGGCGCCGTGATCTGGTGGCATGGAATACATCGCCCTGGCGGCGGCGGCAATCTGTGTGGTGGCTATCGCCGTCGTCGCATCGCTGTCGGCAATCAGCGTCATGGCGCCGGTGCGTTCGCGGTAGAGCCCAAAGTTTTTTGAGCAGGAGGTGACCACGATCAACTCCGGCAGGGACTCGGCCAGCAGCCGGGCACCATAGACATCTTCTTCCAGGCCGTCCCCCAGACCTTGATAGGCCAGGTCGATGAAGACCGTAAAGCCCTGCTGGAGGGCGATATCCCTGATCTGTCGCCACTGTTGCTGGGATAAATCTGCACCGCAGGGGTTGTGACAGCAGCCATGCAGCATCACCACATCGCCAGCTTGTATGTTGCCGAGGCAGGCCAGCATTTCCTCAAAACGGACACTATGGCTGTCATAGTCATAGTAGGGATATTGATCGATACCGAGACCGGCCGAGCCCAGCAGTGGCATGTGGTTGGCCCAGGTAGGGTCGCTTACCCACACAGTGGCGTCGGGGTTGGCGCTCTTGATGAATTCGGCAGCCAGGCGCAGGCCGCCACAGCCACCGGGAGACTGCACGGTGACACGGCGCTTGCCGAGGCTGTCTATCAAGGTTTTGCCGAGTAATAATTTCGCCACGGAGTCGTTGTAATCGGCGGCGCCGGTTGGGCCCACATAACTTTTCGTGAGCTGGGATTCGAGAATGCTGTCTTCGGCTTTCTTCACCGCCGTCATCACCGGTGTATTGCCGTGTTCGTCCTTGTAGATGCCGATGCCAAGGTCGATCTTGCGTGGATTGCTGTCGGCTCTGTAGCTAGCCATGAGTCCGAGAATGGGGTCGGCGGGCAAGGCCTGAAGTGATTGAAACATGATGAGTTCTCTATCTTCTGTGGTGGGCTTTGAGGGTGTTTTGTAACAGCGACGCGCGGGTCATGGGGCCGACACCCCCCGTTACGTATGTGATATAGGAGCATTTGTCCTTCACATTGTCGAAATCTACATCACCGACATTTCTATATCCGGCTTTCTTGCTGCTGTCTGGCACCCGGGTTTGCCCCACGTCGATAACCACCGCACCTTCCTTGACCATATCGGCGGTAATGAATTCTGTCTTGCCGATGGCCACGATCAGGATATCGGCGCTGCGACACAACTCGGCCAGATTTTTAGTGCGGCTGTGGGCGATGGTTACCGTGGCATTGCCGGGGCTGGCATTTCTTGACATCAGTATAGCTATCGGTGTACCCACGTTATTGCTGCGGCCAAGCACCACACAGTGCTTGCCTTCGGTCTCGATCTGGTAGCGCCGCAGCAACTCCATAATGCCATTGGGTGTCGCCGAGACAAACGTAGGCAGGCCCAGGGTCATGTTGCCGACGTTCTCAGGGCAGAAGCCATCGACATCCTTGCTGGGATCGATGGCAAGAATAACCTTGTTCTCGTCGATATGCTGCGGCAGCGGGACTTGTACGATAAATCCATCGATGGCGTCGTCGGCATTGAGCTCGGCAATCTTGTCGAGCAGTTTCTGCTCGCTAATGCTGTCCGGCAGACGGATCAGCGTGGAGTCGAAGCCCACCTCTGCGCAGTCCCGCACTTTAAGCGCCACATAGTTTTCGCTGGCGCCATCGCTGCCCACCAGAATCGCCGCCAGATGCGGCACCCGTCTCCCCGAGGCCTTGATCGCATCGACTTCTTGCGCGATTTCCTGACGAATTTGTTGAGAGCAAGACTTACCATCAAGTAATTGCATGTGGTTGGATCCAGTATGTGTGACTTAGCTTGTTTCGAATCTAGGAAGTAGGAAACTGAAGGCCCGCCATGATAAACGAGTCACCTGGTCAGCTCAAGTCACGGCGGGATATTCCGCTACCATTTTCCGGTACTGGGCATGCTCTGCCAGGGTTCCATCGGCTCCAGGGCCTCCCCACTTTGAAGCAATTCGATGGAGATATTGTCCGGCGATCTGATGAAGGCCATACGCCCATCTCTGGGCGGACGGTTGATGGTGACGCCAGCATCCATCAGTTGCTGGCAGGTTTCGTAAATGTTCGCCACCGAGTAAGCCAGGTGACCAAAATTTCGGCCTTCATCATAGTCCTCCGGATCCCAGTTATAGGTCAGTTCAATCTGGGCGTCCTCGTCACCCTCTGCCGCGAGGAAGATCAGGGAGAATCTGCCGTCTTCGAAATCTCGACGGTTACACTGCTTTAAGCCAAGCTTGTTGCAATAAAAATCCAGAGACTCTTCCAGATTGCTTACTCTGATCATGGTGTGAAGATATTTCATAGTCTTGTCTGTGCTACCTGCAAAATTAGATAATTAAAATAAGAAGGGCCCCCAGGCACCTTCGGTCTTTGCTCATGTAGTTTCCTGCCCGGCAATGCCAGCGCCTGCTCCCGCCTTAGAAGATGACGACCGAGCGAATGCTTTCACCGGCATGCATGAGATCGAAGGCCTTGTTGATCTCTTCCAGGGGCATGGTGTGGGTGATTAATGGGTCGATCTGAATTTTCCCACTCATATACCAGTCAACAATTTTGGGCACGTCGGTACGTCCTCTGGCGCCGCCAAATGCGGTGCCGCGCCAGACCCTACCGGTGACCAACTGGAAGGGACGGGTGGAAATTTCCTGGCCGGCGCCGGCGACGCCGATGATATAAGACTCACCCCAACCCTTGTGGCAGCACTCCAGCGCCTGGCGCATGGTGTTGACGTTACCGATGCACTCGAAACTGTAATCGACGCCACCATCGGTAAGATCGACGATGGCCTGTGACACATCATCTACATCGGCGGGGTTGATGAAGTCGGTCATGCCGAATGACCTCGCCAGGTCGATTTTTTCGGCATTGATATCGACACCGATGATACGGTCGGCGCCGACCATCCTCGCTCCCTGTACTACATTCAAGCCGATGCCCCCCAATCCAAATACAGCAACGCTGCTGCCGGCTTCCACCTTGGCATCGAATGCGACCACACCGATGCCGGTGGTCACACCGCAACCGATGTAGCAAACCTTGTCGAAGGGCGCGTCGGCTCGAATCTTGGCCACTGCGATTTCAGGCAGAACCGTGTAATTGGAGAAGGTGGAACAACCCATGTAGTGAAGAATCGGTTTCCCGTCCAGTGAAAAGCGGCTGCTGCCGTCGGGCATCAGTCCCTGACCCTGGGTGGATCGAATCGACTGACAGAGGTTGGTCTTGGGATTCAGGCAGAAGTCACACTGTCGGCATTCCGGTGTGTAGAGGGGGATTACGCTATCGCCCACCGCAACCGAGCTCACACCCGTCCCGATTTCCAAAACGATGCCTGCGCCTTCATGGCCCAGTATCGCCGGGAACGCACCTTCGGGGTCGTCACCGGAGAGCGTAAATGCATCGGTATGGCAAATACCGGTCGCCTTTATCTCGACCAATACCTCGCCCGCCCGTGGGCCTTCGAGATCGACTTCGACAATTTCCAGGGGTTTGCCCGCTTCGAAGGCGACCGCAGCGCGTGATTTCATGACAACCTCTCTTTACCTATGCTCGATTGCTCACATTGTAAAAGACCGTTGCCCTTACCGCCAACAAATTGAGGCTGGCTGTTTTTCACCCCGGCCACGAAGTTGCCTCTTATCCGAGCCTGAGATATCCCCAGATAATTTTCTGTTATTTCAAAAAGTTAACCAAAAATAGAATACATGATGCGCCATTTTAGTTGATTGGTGTATACGTGTAGGACGCAAGCTTGGAGCAGGGGGGTTATTTTGCCGTTCCGGTGGGCCATCCCTGGCCCAACCGAACGGAAAAACAGTACCCCTTGCCAAGCCCCGTTACACGTATCAACTACCGACATTTTCCCAAATATTTCTGTGGTGATATCTCAGAATCCGAGTCTCGTGGCAAACACGGCTCATGCCATCGGAATTGGCGCCGGGGGCTGTTAGCAGGTATTATCCCGCGAAGTTTCGATTGCGGAGTACTTCGCATGTTCAGGCCACTACTGGCTCTGTTTATTGTCTGTTTTACCGTCTTGCAATCCCCGGCGTTGCTGGCCGCAGAGGCCAAGGATTACACCGTGTGGATCGATGTGAGACCTGCCCGTGAATTTCGACAGGGTCACATCGAGGGGGCGATCAACATCTATCACGGTGATATTGGCCACAAGGTTTTCCAATTCGTGGATGATGTGTTCAAGGAAGTACATATTTATGATGGTAATTCGGGCACCTTCGCCGGCCTCGCCTTGGAACTACTCATGGAGATGGGTTTTCAGGAAGTTGTCAATGAAGGCAGTTACGAGAACGTACTGGCGAAGCAGGCCGCAGCCGAACAATGACCTGCTGTTACCGGCGCCCAGCCTCTAGCGCTGCGTTCGGGTCCTGCCTTTTTATTTCAGTAAACTGTTGAATTAATTATGGAAATCGCAATCGCCATCGTGGTGATTTTTGTAGGTTCCTATGTGCAGAGTTCCATAGGCTTTGGCCTGGCCATCATCGCGGCCCCGGTGCTGTTCTTCATCGACCCCCTCTATGTGCCAGCACCCATCACCATCTCGGCGTTGACGCTTTCCATCGCAATTACTTACAAGCACTGGCACGCGATATCGTTCCACAAATTGAAATTTGCCATCGTTGGCAGAGTGCCGGGCACCATAGCCGGTGGTTTTTTGCTGTTGTGGATAGACCAACGCGCACTGGCCCTGTGGCTGGGAATCTCGGTGCTCGCCGCCGTCGGCCTGAGTATGAGTAAGTTGGTATTCAAGCCGACCCGGACAGCCATGTTTTCTGCCGGGGTCCTGTCCGGTTTTATGGCCACCAGTTCCTCCATCGGCGGACCCCCCATCGCCCTGGTGATGCAGCATGAAGAAAACGACTTCATCCGGGCGAATTTGGCGGCCTTCTTTATCGTCAGCTGCCTGATGACCTTGGCGATGCTCACCACAGTCGGTCGATTTGGGCTGGAACAATTTCTCCTCGCCTTGCCGTTGATGCCGGCGACCCTGGCAGGATACTGGATGGCGACGAAGACATTACACCTCATCTCCGATAACAATTTGCGTCGCCTGTCCCTGGTTCTCTGTGGCGCCGCCGGCTGCGCGGCAATTGCTTCGTACTGGCTGTGAGTTCGGCAGGTTTTGCAGGGATGCTCTGGTATCCGTCCCTTCTTAGCGCCTAAACAGCTGCTATAATAAACCCGGCACAGTTCGGACAATCAGGGGGGGATGGACATATGGCTGGCTGGCCTGCCGAGATTAGTATCGATGCCTTTCGCCAGGCCTGGACCCTGGAGGGCGAAGATTTCTGGCGCAGTGTCTTTGATGTGCACAAAGACAAGATGCAGGTAAAGAACCCGAGAGTCGCCGTCGTAAATCTGGAGAAAATCTTCCGGGCGACTTTTCATCTCGCCAACTCCAAGGGTTTTCAGGCCATGAGTCTGCGGGATCTCAGCCGGGAATCTGGCATTAGTATGGGCGGCCTGTACGCGTATATTGGTAGCAAAAATGACCTGGCCTCGGTGATCGCCGGGGTCCAGCGCAAAACCATCGAACAGGTAATCGGCGGCCTTGCCAGCGCCGGCCTGGAGCCGGTTCATTGCTTGCGGGCGATGATCTATGGCGAGATCTACATGACGGAAATCCTCCATCCCTGGTATTACTTTTGCTTCATGGAATTAAAAGGGCTGCCCAGGGAACAGCAACAACAGACCCTGGATCTGGAAATGCGTTTCGAGGGTTTTCTTATAGACACCATTCGAGCCGGGGAGGCGAGCGGACAATTTACTTGTGAACAGCCAGAGCTGCTGGCGGCTCAGGTAACGGCGCAATTGCAACAATGGCATCTGAAGCCGTGGAAGTTCAAGTTGCTCGATGTCAGCACCCAGCAATATGCCCAGTATATTTTCGAAAACCTGTTGCTCTCTCTGCACTACGAGTCTGCCGAATCCTCCTCAGTAGACGATGCATTAACTATTCTCTGTTCGTAAGCCTTTTTTCTTGTCATAGAAAGCCCGAATTTCACTCATGTCCTGTTTCAGGTTGCCGGTGGGCTGGAAAAAGTCGGCGAGGCCGGCTTCCTTGGTAGCCGAGTCAAGATATCCCATCATGATGGGTACATTGGCATTGTTGGCGATGTGGTAGAAACCGGATTTCCAGGTGGTGACTTTGCGGCGCGTGCCTTCGGGGGGAATCAAAATCACCAGGCTTTCGTGCTCACGATACTGGCGTACGGTTTCATTCACCACGTTATGCGACTTGGCGCGGTCTATGGAGATGCCGCCCAGCCACCGCACGAGCCAGCCGAAACCGAAGGGGAATAAGCTGTCCTTTCCCATCCAGTAAAGCTGTAGTCTTAGCTTTAACACGATCAATAGCATCAGGGGGAAATCCCAGTTACTGGTATGGGGGGCGGCGATTAACACGAAGCGCGGATTCTCAATTTCCTCTCCCACGGCTTTCCATCCGGTGAGCTTCAGAATCACGATGGCGATAATCCGCAGCAGAGGTGTAATCAGCGGTGTTGAAAAAACGGTCATGCGCATTGAGGAGGCTCCCTTGGGCATTTGCGGTGGCTAGTCTTCATCGCCGAACAGGCGATTGAGTTTCGCCAGGGCAGCGTCAGCCTCTGACAGGGGGGTGTTGCGGTTCTTATCGGAGTCGTCTGCAGGGGACGCTTCACCGAATAATTCGGCGAGTTCGCTTCTTGCCCGCTGTACGTCGGAGGCGTCCTGCTTTCGAAATGCTGTTGCATGGGGGTCGAAATAATCGCAGAAATTCGCCCGGTTCTTCTCCGCAACGAATTCTGCGCGCTCTTCCGTACACGCATCGGCCGCATCGGCAGCGTAATTCTTGCAAGCACGGCAGACGTGCAGGTCGGCGTTACAACTGTTGCATTCTTCGTTACGTGAGAATGGCAGCAGCAGTTTCTTAATTTCACTGCCGCATTTCCAACATTGAATATCCAGGCTGCGACTATGCATTTACCAATCCCTGAAGTGGGCTTTCAGATCGGCTTCGATCAAATTCTTGGCCGCGCTATCGATACTGCCAATATAGACAAAGGCAATTATTTTTTCATGGGAGGCCAGGCCCAGGCCAGCCATGACCAATGGATGATAAGCCATGGAGCCGGTTCGCCACATGGCGCCGACACCCTGGGCATAAGCCGCGATCAACATGTTTTGGGTTGCCGCCGCCGCCGACAGCTCTTGCTCGCATGCAGGAACCTTGGGGTGTTCCCGGGGGCTGACGACCGTCACCAGGATCAGCGGCGCGCGTAGTGGTTTATTTCTGAGCTTGAGCTTTTCGGCCTCGGTGATATCGGGTCGGTCGGCGCTGGCCGCACTCACAAAGAGCTCGCCAAGCCTGGCCCGGGATTCTCCCTTGATAACGAGGAAGCGCCAGGGTCGGAGCACGGCATGATCGGCGGCTCTGAAAGCAGACTTGTATATGTTATCGAGTACCTCCTGCGCCGGAACCGGGTCGCCAAGTTTGGGATAGGAAATGCGGCTGTGGAGGGCGTCGAGTGCTTTCATGATTATTGCGGGTTCCAATTGCTGAACTGACAAGCCAGGGGGGGGGAAAGCATAAAGCATACACAAGCTAGTGCAAACCAGGGTGTTAGCATGACCGAGTAAGCACATGTTATACAAGGCTTGTCCCGGTTTTTCGGTCATGATTATTGGTCTGCATGCTGGTATAATTTTGCGCTTTCCAGTCGATATTAGATTGGTAGACCTGTTCGAGGCTCCCCGACACCGGGTTTGAGAGTCAACACAAAGGGCCGAGTCATGAATTCCAAAGCCGACGTCATCGCCGTAAGCACGGACCTCGCCGCTTATCCACAGGATAAGTCGCGCTGGTTCGCTGCGGTCAAGCGCGAGCGACTGCGTGTGGTTTTCGCGTTCTATTCCCCGGATGGCAATGAAATTGCCATGCCCATCGCCAGTATGTCGGCCTACCTGAAACGGGACTTTCCCTGGGTGGACGTCGTCCTGGAGGCGATACTTATTCTGCGCGATGCGGATAAATACTCACCCGAGAACTATGCCAAAACCATTCAGGAATTAGACGCCGACGTCATCGCCTTCTCGGTCATGAGTCCCCACTGGTATCCCATGGAGCCCTACTTCGAGCAGATCAAGAAGCTAATGCCCGATCTGCCTCTGGTCATCGGCGGCTACCAGGCTATGCTGTCGCAGCAGCAAACCATCGAAAACCCGAATGTGGATTTTATCTGTGTCGGCGACGGCGAATATGCGATCGGTAATCTTGTGCAGCACCTCAAGGGCGTGAAGCCAGGCCCGGTAGATGGCATGTGGGAAAAATTGATCGACGGCGAAGTTTACGAGACTGAGCCGCACCAGATCGGTGACCTCGCCGCGCTGCCTTTTCCTGACTACGATGTGTTTGCCAAGGAAGATGGCTTCGATGACGTTAATTCCTCAATTTTCGGTCCGAAAGGCATATTGGTACTGCCGGTCATGACCGGTCGCGGTTGCCCCTATCGTTGCACCTATTGTTGTAATACACCGCTTCTGGAAGCCTGGAAGACCAAGAAGACGTTCCTGCGCAAGTATGACCCGGAAGACATGGTGGACGAGTTAATTCGGTTGCGTGATCTTTACCAGGTTGGCTATTTCGAATTTTGGGACGAACTGTTCCTGTCAAACCTGAAATTCGTACGGGCATTCTTCGAAATCTACAAAGAAAAGGTTCACCTGCCATTTTCCATTAACTCCCGGGTCGAGGTAATGAACGAGAAATTCTGCCAGACTGCGGCCGCGGCCGGTTGCCACACGATCTGGTTCGGTATCGAAAGCGGTGATGAAGAATTCCGGGCGAAGATGCTGGGCAGGAAAATGACCAATGAGCAGGTGCTGGAAGCGGCGGCGAACTGCAAGAAAGCAGGAATTAACCGCCTGACCTTCAACATCGTCGGCACACCCCTGGAAACTGCTGAAAATATGCGCCAGACCCTGCGGTTGAACCGGGAGATTGCGCCCGAGCATTTCTTCTTCTTCCCCTACATCCCCTTGCGCGGCACACCCCTGTACAATGTCGCCAAGAAAGAAGGGTTGCTGCTGAATAACAAGAAGGAATTGCATTATTTATCAGCGGCTAACGATCGTCAGTTCACCCTCAACATGAAAGAGTGCCCGGAATTGTTGACGGCCAAGGAATACAATGAAATATGCCAGGAGATGCTGGCATTTCAAGAGGCGAATAACCGCCTTAGCTATACCGATGGCATGGCCCCGGAAGCGGCGCCTGCAAGGGTTGAGGACAAGAGTTTTAGTCTGGTGGACGCCGCCGATGACGTCGGCGCATCCGATTCACCGCAAGAGCCATCCATCGAGCCTGAGAACCCTATAGAGCAGAAGCAGGAAAAGTCACTGTATAAAGAAGTGATGAATCCGTTTCACAGTTAAGGCGCGCCTCAGGAAAGGCAGAGATATCCGATAGTTGATCTGGGCTATCCTGGCATTCAGGTCGTTTCCGCTGCTTTTTCCAGCAATCGATGTTCGCCGGAAATCGCCCGGTTGAAGGTTCGCCAGGAAATCAGCGCCATCAGGAAATTGCCGCACACCGCGCCCCCGAAAAACCCGAACAGACCAAAATAGAGGCTGCCAACATAGGCCAGTGGCACGTAGAAGATGAAGAAGCGGGCAAAACTGAGGTAAAGCGCAGACAGTGGCCGGTGCAAGGCGTTGAGCGATGAATTGCTCAGAATAATCACCCCCTGAAGTCCATAGCCCAGCGGCATGATCCAGATAAACAGCTTAATACCGGCGATGACGTCCGGGTCATCGGAAAAAATACCGGCGATGAAAGGGGCCGCCGCCGCCAGCAGGACATAAACCAGCATCTGCCACGCCATCACGAAGCGAGTGGATAGATGGTAAGCCTCTTCGATGCGATCGACCCTACCCGCGCCGTAGTTTTGACTGATCAGGGGTGGCAGCGATGAAGACATGGCCAGAACCAGGAGGATAGCTATAGGTTCCAGTCGCGCACCGACGCCAAACGCAGCCACGGTGGAATCGCCAAATCTCGCGGCAATCGCCGTCATTATTCCTGCCGCGACCGGGGTTAACATGTTGGCGCCGGCCGCTGGTATGCCAATTCGCAGCATGTCTCTTCCCGATGACATCATCACCTCGCGACTCGGAAAGGTTTTGCTCACCAGTTCCAGCTTGATCACCAGTAAATAGGCCAGATAGCCGAAGCCGCATGTCCAGGCGACAACGGTAGCCCAGGCTGCACCCTGGATACCCAACTCGGGGAACGGGCCGATGCCGAAGATGAGAAAGGGATCGAGGACGGCATTGATGATACCGGCGCCCGCCATCACGATACTCGGGGTCTTGGTGTCTCCAAATGCCCTGAGCACACTGTTTCCGCTCATTATGCACACCACCAGGATGCTGCCGGGAAACCACACCACCATGTATTTCCTAATTGGCACCATGAGTTGCTCGCTGGCGCCCATCAATGCGAACACATCCTCCATGAAAAACCAGCAAAGTCCGACCACTATTGTCGCCAGCAAAAATGATATGTAACTGATGACCGTAGCCGCTTCCTTGGCTTTATCAATTTCAGACCGGCCCAGGGACTTGGCAACCACCGCCGATGCCCCGATCCCCAATCCGATGGCGAGACTCATGACCATGAAGGTAACAGGGAATGTGAAACTGATCGCGGTGAGGGATTCGGTGCCGAGAAAGCTGATGAACCAGGTGTCTACGAGGCTGAATGTGAACAACATCAGCATGCCGATTATCATCGGCGTGGTCATGCGGATGAGTGATTTTTGAATAGATCCGTCGACCAGGTTGTGGTGTTTATTATTGGCCTTTAGGGACATTGACGATTAACTACCCGTTTCTCGGTCCTGGATGAATGGCATGCCCGCAAACCGCTTGCAACAGCCGCTATTCTATACTCGAACTGGAGCCAGGGAGCCATGGCTTCTGAACTCTTCTCAACTTCTCAATATACCGTAATTGCCCGATTAAATTTCAGCGGTCACAGAAAGTTGCAATTAGGGCACCTCTGAACAACGATGCCTTAGCTCGCCGCCTGTTTGCGCAGCTTCAGTAATTTCTTGAATAATTTCGGATTCGCAAAAACCAGCTCGGTCGCCTCTGAGTAGTCAGGATTGCCGGCTTCGCTGGCAAGCAGGCCACCCGCCTCCTGCAAGATCAGGCTGGCGGCGGCCAGGCTTGGTGCGCTTTCGGTGGCAGCCCAGCCACCCTGCAGGCGGTCGGTCGCAGTCTGGATAATATCGATCGCGGTGCAACCAGAAATACGCGGGACGGCGCCGAGCCGCAGTAACTCACGCTGAAAATTCAGGAAATCCTCGTGGGGCAGGTGCTCTGGATTCAAACTAATCAGGGTGTTGCCGAGATCCGTCGAGTCGCCGACTCGCAGGCGATGTGCATTCAAGCGGGCACCGGCTCCCCGTGATGCCACATACTCTTCTCGTGTAAGCGGGCAGATGACAACCCCGTGTTTAATCACACCGTCGATCTGACAGGCCACAGACACGCCAAACTGGGTGTGGCCGGCGGCGAAGTTTTTGTTACCGATCAGGGGGTCGATGAGCCATATAACATCTTTGTTTTCGCCTTCGGTAAAACCAGAAACCCGGGAATGATAGCTGTGCTCGGGGTGAGCTTTTTGCAGGTGATAGAGCACGGTCTTGTCTGCAGAGAGATCCATGGATGTGATGAATTTGTCCGGATTGGCGTCGATGATTTTTACCCGATCCAATCGATCACTGCTGTGAGCAATCGCTTCCGCCGCATCGCGGGCAGCCCGTAAGGCAAGATTGATCATTGGATGCATGGTTCTGGATCCTGAGGAGTTCGAAGAAAGCGCCGCCCGAGGCCGACGCTGTGGCTCAGACAGATTTCAGACTGGGGTAACGGGTTTGGCAGCTTGCCAAGGCAGGTCGCATCATAGCAAACAAAGGAGAAACGCCCAAAGCAAATAAAAAGCCGGCACGCCGCAGCGATGATATTGCTATAATTCGCCCACTAGGAAACGCGACAAAGACAAGCCCAATGCTCAATTTTGATCAGGTAACCGTGGTGCTGGTTAACACTTCACACCCGGGCAATATAGGCGCCTGTGCCCGCGCCATGAAGAACATGGGAGTTTCCCGGCTGACGCTGGTACAGCCTGCAGACTTTCCCAGCGGTGTCGCCGTGGGCAGAGCGGTATCGGCACTGGATATCCTGGAAAATGCCACCGTGGTAGAGAGTCTCGAAGCGGCGATAACGGATTGCGGCCTGGTTATCGGTGCCAGCGCCCGCTCCCGCAAGATCCCCTGGCCCATGCTTTCTCCGGCGCAGCTTGGTGTCAAGGTGGTGAGAGAATCGGAAATAAATAAGGTGGCGCTGGTGTTCGGCCGCGAAGACTCCGGCCTCAATAACGATGAGCTACAGCTTTGTCATTTTCACGTGCAAATACCGACAGATGAAAACTACCCCTCACTTAATCTGGCCGCGGCTGTCATGGTGATTTGCTATGAACTGCGCAAGGCCGGATTGGAGCGTAAGGGCGTTAAAGAGACTGCCGAAGATGAGTTTTGGGATCAAGAGAAAGCCACGGTGCAGCAGGTTGAACACTTCTACGAACATCTGGAAAGGGTGATGATCGCGATCAATTTTCACGATCCGGATAATCCCCGGCAATTGATGCAGCGCATGCGACGATTATTCAGTCGCATTCGTATCGATGTGATGGAGATGAATATATTGCGTGGCATCTTATCCAATATCGAATTTAATCTGAGGGATGCCACAGACCAGAAAAAGTAGGGCAGCCTGTGCAGGAAAATTCTTTCTAATTTAACGATGGTCCTTACTTGCAAACCCTGCAGGGTCTGGCCAGCACATTGCTGGCCGAAGAAGCCCTGGTCACTCTGATTGGCATCGCTCACACTGGCAAGAGCAGTCTGTGTGAGAGATTAACCGAGCATCTGATTGATGAAGCCCATACTGTGGTTTATTTCGATGGCGGTATTGAATCGCCAGAGATGCTCCGTTCCTTGCTCGCCCGGGGACTGGATTTACCCGACGCGCACAATTTTTTCAGGCTGCTCGAAGACAGGGTCACGGCTGAGGAGGCAGGGGGTGGAAAACCCATCATCCTGATATTCGATGATGCCCATCGCCTCGATGATAGTATTCTAAAGGAAATTTATCGTCTGACCGAAATTCAGGTCAACATGAAGCGAATCCTGAATATCGTACTGTGCGCAGAGTCGGCGCTGGAACAACGCCTGCGGCGCGAGAAACAATTCAGGCAATTGTTGTTGCAGGTATCCCACCGGTTTTATCTTCAGCCCATGGATGCGGACACGATCAATCGTTTCCTGATTCTCTATCTGCAGCAGGCGGGCAAGACCGGACTACAGCTGGAAGCGGCAGCACCGCCAACTTTTTACAAGTTAAGTAAAGGCTTTCCTGGCATGGCCACTCGCCTGTGTCAATTAGTAGTGGATGCGAGGCAGGAAGAAACTGACCTATGGGCTGTAAGCAAGACTGAACTCGAGAATTTGGTACAACGATCAGCGCCTGTACAGAGTCGAATCAGGGGTTTTTTTCGAAAAGCGAATGCCTGGTCTGTGGCCGGGCCTATCGCTGCGGTGTTACTCATTCTTGCATTAGTATTACTCTATCAAATAGCGCAAAGCAGCTAATGCAGTAAACCCAGAATCTGCAGTACAGGAACGAGCGTTACAGTAATTTGCCTCTGAGGTGCCCTAGAGTTTTTGCCTTCCTGTCTCGCTGTCGATACTCGTGCCGACTATTTTCCACTGCGATTGTTTTTCTTCTTCTTTCCCGCCCCCTGTCTGGGTTTTTGACCGTGTTTTTCCCCTGCGGCCGGAACCAAATGCCTTTCGCTGTCTCCAGAGGCTGAGATTCAACATATCTTCTTCATCGCAGCCTGGGTGAGCGGCAATAAAGTAGGGCATCAGGTATTGTTCTTTTCCTACCTTGCGGGAAAATTGGTCGAACAGGCGCTAAATTTATCATAGCTGGAGATGTCGGGTTTCATCATTTTAGAGAGTGTTTTATGCTCGCTGTGCTCCGGTGCGATTTTCAGGTAACCGCCAACATGGTGAGTCACCAGTTCTTCGATATATTCGGGATCTTTTAGCGCCAGGTCGTAGCGCAAACCAGAATAGCCCTGCGCTTCGAGTACGCGGCCAACCACCGCCATGCCAAAACTGGGGGGCGTCGGCGGTGACGATAATGATATCGCAGCTATCCCAGCCCAGGGTATCCATCTCTTCACGGGACATGGGCAGATAGGGTGCCGTGCCAAAGCACTCTGCCCAGTATTTAGTGGGCATACAGCTTCGGTGGTGAATCTGTCTGCTTGAGCTTACGATCTCGCTGGGATGAAGTAAATGACATAGTGGTGATAGAGGAGCATCGCCGAGGCGCGCTAAAATAATTGATCCAGGGGAATAAGCTCCCCGTTGAGTATAAGCTCGCCATCTTCGACAGAGCCATTCAATAGTATTCTGCCGTTGTCGATCCTGATGTATTGCTGCTGCACATAGGGGTCGACCATTTCGGCAGCGGGACTTCTCATGATTGCTGCCAGATCGAGGGATACGTCCAGTTTCACGGTGAGGGCGTCGATCGCCGTACGCATATTGAGACCAGTAATGTCGTCGAGTTCGGGAAGACCGTTCCAGCTGATGCTGAGATCGAAGCTGTGATCTCCATCGTAGGCACTGGCTGCAATTCGATTATTGAACACCAGTCGATTCTGCACCAGCACCAGCATGAGTTCCTGGCTGAGTTGATTCATCTGGGTGCCGGCGGTGGCAGGGCTAGAGGGGGAAGTGATTTGAGTCTGCAGGGTTGTCAGTAAGTCGTAGTAACGCTGGAACAAATCATTTTGGATCTCATTGATTTCGCTGGTCCACGAAATTGACTTGAGGGGAAATTCACTGTCGATACTGGCGACCTCCAGGTGCTGGTAAATATCAGTTTGGTCCGCCCCTGCCGTCGAGGTCTGTAGGCGGGACTCCGCTAAAATGCCGTCGACGGTGAAAGGATAGGGGGTGTCGCTGGTGATACGGGGAATAGTCAGGATAGCACTGCTCGGCGCCAGCACGTCATTTAACTGGCTGGTCGCACTGGTCAACTCCAAGCCTGACAAGGTAAAGCCTATGGTGGAACCATTCTCCTGCGCCTCAAGTTTTCCCACTGACAGGGAGAACTCTGCCGAGTTATCCCCATGGCTCACAAAGCTGCCAGACAAGCCGTCGAAGAACAGGTGACCTTGGGAGTCGCTGTAATTTATCGGAGCCACTTCCAGGCCTACGCGCAGGGACTGATCGAATCCGGCGAGCAGACCTATGTTGATGCTGGGAAGGTCAAATGGCAGTTGTGACAAAGCCGATTCGAGTTCTATATTGCTTAGTTTCGGAATAATCCGGGCATAGGCGAGCCCAAACTCGAGACCATTGGGAGTAAACAGAATCGGACCATGTTGAATATCGAGGATAATCTGGGCGGTAATTGGCAGCGCGCCGAGCATTGCCCCCAACGGCGCATATGCAATATCCATTACTGCAGAACTGCTGAACCAACCGCCGTCAAAGCGGTTGCTGGTGATTGTGATTTGATCTCGCGCTTCGAGAGGGACCAGGTCTACCAGATTAGTAACCGTGGCGTCCTCGATGCCCACACCGACAACCTTAGGCATTACGGCCAGGACGATAAGCGCGAGCAGGGCAACAGCGGCCAGTATTTTTAGAGGTTTGCTTCGCATAGTGGTATCACTGAAGTATGCCTGTTTGCCTGTAGATTATGAGGAAGTGAAGAGGTTTAAAGGGGCTGATTCAGGCTGCCATTGGCCTGCATTACAGGCGCCTATTATAGCAGAGTTTGGCTTTACTGGGCTGCGAATTTAGCGGCTTCGCCAGCTGTTTTGTGCGGCAAGGCGCCGCGGCTGTGGCGTAGTATTCTGACCCTGAGGTATCCCATACTAACTATAGGGCACATTGTCGGTGGTTGATGCGTATAACGGGGCTTGGCAAGGGGTACTGTTTTTCCGTTCGGTTGGGCCAGGGATGGCCCACTGGAACGGCAAAACAACCCCCCTGCTCCAAGCTTGCGTCCCAAAAGGTATAACTCAATCAACTAAAACCGAGAATTACGCACCCTATTTTAATTTAATCTTTTGCGGGGATATCTCAGGGTCAGACCCGGGCTGGCCCAGGCTCTGGCGTGATCTTGTAGGCACAGCGTCGCGCGCCGGCTAACAGGTAGTCAACTCGATCTACCGCGGCAAGGTCTGTGAGCAAATGTTGGAACATCGCCAGTTCGGAACGACAAAATTGCTGGCATGATTCTGCGGCGGCACAGATGGGGCAGTGGTTTTCAATTAGCAGCCAGCCGTCCGGTAGCAGTCTTACTTCTGCCATGTAGCCTTCGGCGCTGCGCAGCTCGCACAAACGGGTGATCTTGTCTTCGAGTTTGTCGCCACTGGCATCGAGTTCCCCCTGGTAGTGATCCTGTATCCGCGCACTGCGGTGATCGATTAGCTGATTGAGGCTTTCCTCGCCGAATCTGCTTCTGATGACGTCGATGAGTTCGAGGCTTACCTGGGAATGGGTATCCGGGAACTGCTGGTGCCCTTTTTCGGCAAGCTTCCACAGATGGACGGGCCGGCCTCGGGTCTGCCTTTCTTCCTGAGTCTGGCTCACATAAGCTTTCTGCTGTAGATCTGCGAGGTGCTGGCGGACCCCCATAGTTGTCATATCCAGCTGTTTTGCAAGGATTTTTACAGATTGAGGGCCTCGCATCTTGAGACGATGCATGATCTGATGCTGGCTTCTGGACAATTCCACAGGCTAAATCCCCGAGTCTCTTAGTTATCGGCATTATACGCAAAGTATTTACTTTAATTAATACTATTATTTCAAGTTTCAATATAATAAAGTAAATACTTTACTATTATATATGTGAAAGGAGCTTGAGGATGCAATTACTGGAACATATCCACATCAGCGTAAAATCTATAGACAGGACCGAAGCTTTTTTACTGGCGGCAGTGCCTGAAATGAGGCGTCGCGGCGGTGGCGTCGTCGATGGCTATGGGACCTGGGTACACCTGGGTACGGAGCAGAGTTACATTGCATTAACGGAGGCTGTTGACGCCAATTCCATGCCCGAGCTGAGGCATATCGGATTGGTGGTAGATGACATCGAAGCCCTGATAAATCGGCTGGCGGAGGCCGGGTACACGCCTGCCGATGACAGCGCAGTAGACAGCCATCCTTACAGGCGTCGTGTATATTACGTTGACGGTAACGGTCTCGATTGGGAGTTTGTACAATACCTAAGCGATGATCCGGCCTTGCGGAATGACTATTCCCAATAAATCTAGCTTTGAGTTAGCATGACGCCGACAGAACAGTTCTTCCGCACCAGGGGTTTATGAATCCTCACGTACAGCGAGCACCAAAGCAGGATCAGTAATGACTTTCAATACACCCTTACTGGTGACTTTTGTAGCCTATCTGCTGCTCATCCTGTATGTGGGTGTCAAAGCCTACAAGCGCACGCACAATCTGGGAGACTATATCCTCGGAGGCAGGAAGCTGGGTCCGGTGGTGACGGCACTGAGCGTGGGCGCATCGGATATGAGTGGCTGGCTCTTACTGGGGCTACCTGGCGCTATTTACCTGTCCGGAATCAGCGAGATCTGGATTGGTATAGGGCTTATTATCGGGGCCTACTGCAACTGGTTTTTTGTCGCCAAACCGCTGCGGGTTTTTAGTGCCCATGCAGGCAATTCCTTAACCCTGCCTGACTATTTCGAGAATCGATTCGACGATAAGACCCGAATCCTTCGCGTCTTATCGGCGTGTGTAATCTTGCTGTTTTTTACTTTCTATACCGCATCCGGGCTCGTCGGTGGCGCCATACTTTTTGAAAATAGTTTTGGTATGGAATACTCCACCGCATTGCTTGCCGGCGCGTTTATCATCGTCGGCTATACCTTTGTCGGTGGATTCCTCGCGGTAGTGTGGACCGACGCCTTCCAGGCCATATTGATGCTGGCGGCAATCATCATTGCCCCGGCGGCGGTGATCAGTGATGCCGGTGGGGTGTGGGCCCTGGCCGAGCAGATGCGCGCCGCGAGTCCCGGCAGTACGTCTTTGTTCAGTGGGCTGACACTGTTGGGTTTCGTTTCACTCATGGCCTGGGGCCTGGGCTACGTGGGCCAGCCCCATATATTGGCCCGCTTCATGGCGGTAGAGTCACCGGCGAAACTGGTGTCGGCGCGGCGCATCGCCATGCTCTGGATGATTTGCGTGTTACTGGGTTCGGTCGCGACAGGCCTGGCGGGCATCGCCTATTTCGCGGATGCACCATTGGTGAATCCGGAAACGGTCTTCATCGCTCTGAGTCAGAGTCTCTTTAATCCGTGGGTGGCCGGCGTTATTACCGCCGCGATCTTGTCTGCAATCATGTCCACAATCGACTCCCAGTTGCTGGTTTCATCGAGTGTGATCAGCGAAGATTTTTATCGGGTGTTCGTGCGACCGAGGGCATCAGACGCAGAGCTGTTGGCCGTTAGTCGGGGAGCCGTGGTGGTCATCGCCTTGGTGGCATTGG
>JADFIJ010000017.1 GCA_022566775.1 Pseudomonadota bacterium
GGGTGACCATACCGAGTTAGTTGCGGCATGAATTCTGCCGCGTGTGCGGAAAATAATAGAGAAATCCCAAGAACACAGAAACTGATCACAAGGCGGCACATCGGAGTTGCTCCAATTATTGTTCTGATAGTAAGCCGCTATCGATAGCAACACGAGGGAAATTCGATGTCAATAAAAAATGGGGACAGACCACGTTTTTTAAGACCTGGTCTGTCCTCGATAAGCTTCCGCCATGAGCGAATTGATGTATGCTGTCGAACCTGATAACAAGAACTCACAACAATAAATTGAGGCGATAGTCTTTCTAGCAAAGCTGGCTACCCTGGTGCCCAAGCCCAGAATCAACCTCACCCGGTTCCACGGAGTCATTGCCCCTAACAGTAGGCACCGAATACACGTCACTCCAGCCAGGCGAGGGAAGGGCCGCAAAGCACAAATTGATAAAGCATGGAAAGATAAGACACCGACGGAACGCCATGTAGCCATGACCTGGATGCGAAGACTAAAAAGGGCGTTCAAAGCTTCCGCTCCCAAGCTGCCGGGGCTTGGATCAACGGATCGTGTTTATTCCTCGTAAGTGAAATTACCTTGAGCCCATCGTCATGCCCGAACTGATTAGCGCTTTACGCCGGTTTGCTTATGCCAAAGGTCTTCATCTGGTAGGCCAGGGTTGAAGGTTTTACACCCAGCAACGCTGCTGCGCCCTCGTCTCCCCAGGTTTTCCAGTTGGCATGCTGCAAAGCCGCGACGATATTGGCTTTCTCCAGTTCCTTGAATTCAGCACTGGTCAGGTAGGTAGATGCCTCCTGATTTTTCGGCGCCGGCAGGTCGACGTTGGTATCGGTACCGTCTTTCAGCGCCAGATCCAGTCTGAGTTTTTTTCCGCTTGACGAGATGACGGCTCGATCGATCACATTCTTGAGTTCGCGAATATTTCCCGGCCAGCTGTGTCGTTGCAAAATGGCCACGTGGTTCTGTGTGAGTTTCAAAGGTTCACGACCGAGTTCCCTGCAGCTTCTCTTCAGAAATTCCGATGCGATCGGCGCCACGTCCGTTATTCGATCGCGCAGCGGTGGGACTTCAATAGGGAATACGCTCAGTCGATAGTACAGATCCTCCCTGAATCGACCAGCCCTGACTTCTTCCACCAAGTCTTTGTTGGTTGCGGCTACCACGCGCACATCAACCTTCATGGTGTTCTCATCACCGACACGTTCAAATTCATTTTCCTGCAGCGCGCGCAGCAGTTTGCCCTGCTGCGAGAGTGGAATTTCTCCGACCTCATCGAGAAACAATGTGCCTCCATCGGCCAGCTGCAGTCGACCTGCCCGGTCCTGATGGGCACCGGTAAAAGCCCCCTTGACATGTCCGAAGAATTCACTCTCGAACAGATCATTAGGAATCGACGCGCAGTTGACCTTTACCATGGGCTTGTCGGCCCTGTCGCTCTTACAATGGATGGCCCGGGCGATTGCCTCCTTGCCAACCCCGGACTCCCCTAGAATCAGAACGCTTGCCGGTGTTTGTGCCACTGCTTCTACCTGGGAAAGAGTGCGTTTTAAAGCTTCACTATCGCCAATGATTTCTCCAAAATTGCCCACGGTGTTGACCTCGTCTCGCAGGTAATCCCGTTCCAGCTCCAGTTTTTCCTTCAGGGTTTTAATCTCTTCATAAGCCAATTCCCGCTGCTTTTCGATTTTCTTGCGATCGGAAATATCTCTGAACACGGCCACGGCACCAACCGGCACGCCATCTCGCATAATCGGCGTACTGGTGTACTCAACCGGTACCGCCGAGCCATCGGTATGCCAGAACACTTCGTTGTCAACACGGTGTACCTCGCCATCGGTAATGGCGGCATAGATAGGACATTGTTCCCGGGGATAATTGCTGCCATCGGCATGGGAGTGATGATGAATCTCATGCGCAGATCGACCCAATACATCTTCGCCTTTCCAGCCGAGAATGGCGGTCGATGCGGCGTTACTAAAGGTGATCAGGCCCTCGCTGTCCAGGCCATAAATGCCTTCACCCATTGCCTCAAGAATTAGCTGGTAGTCGGTGCGAACCTTTTCCAGTTCTTCCCAGGCAAGCTGGCGCTGCTGTTCAACTTCCCTGCGCCTGGAATCGTCCCTGAATATGATGACGGCCCCATCGGGCTTGCCGTCTCGAAGTATCGGTGTGCTGACGTAGGCCACGGGAATTGGCTTGCCACTGGTGTGCCAGAAAACCTCGTCATCTACACGGTGAATCTCGCCATCTCTCAGTGCTGCATAGATTGGGCACTGCTCCTTGGGGTAGGGGCTGCCATCGGCATGGGAGTGATGGTGCACTTCATGTGCCGGTTGACCCAGAACCTGTTCCAATTCCCAGCCCAGAATCCTGGTGGCGGCGGCGTTGCTGAAGGTGATCTTGCCGTCGCAATCCAATCCATAGATGCCTTCGCCGGCACAATCCAGGATCAGTTGGTACCGCGTCTTCAGTAATTCGAGTTCGTCTGAACCAAGCTTCGATTTGGATTTTTTCATTGCCATACTTCCACAAGTTTTTGAGGATTAGACCACAATAATTTGAGGAACACAAATTCTTGTGGTTTCAGATAATCTCTATCTAATTGAATTTATTGATAAAAAAAGTTGGCACGGACTCTGCACTGCTTGAACCGTAATTGGAAACAAGGGCTTTCACGAGAAATATGATGAGGAGAACTGCGATGAACAATGACGACAGAGAAATCGATTTTATCGGGGCCGACCTGGCCAGTGACTCGGGATTAGAAATCTTCGATTCACCGCCGTCGACCGAGCCAGGGGGTTTCATGGATGAGTACCTCTCTTTTGAATTCGAGGCGATGTCGGAAGTGCCCTACGCACTTGCTGCATTCGTCACTCAGCAATACGACTTTAATCAATAAGGAAACCAGAAAATGACAAGGCCACCACTTCCCCCATTCACTCATGATTCTGCGCTCGCGAAAGTTCAAGCAGCAGAGGATGCGTGGAATTCCCGGGATCCCGAGAGAATCGCACAAGCTTATACCGTCGATTCGCTGTGGCGGAATCGGGAGGCGTTTTTTCAGGGCCGCGAAGCGATCCAGGAATTTCTCACACGAAAGTGGGCGAAGGAGCTCCACTACAAACTCATGAAAGAGCTTTGGGCTTACAGCGATAACCGCATTTCGGTGCGATTCGAATACGAATGGCAACACGCCGAAACCGGCCAGTGGTATCGCACCCACGGTAATGAGCATTGGGAATTCGATAAAGAAGGATACATGTGTCGTCGTGACATGAGCGCCAACGATCTTCCGATCAGTGCATGTGATCGTCGCATTGGTCACCAGCAGTCCAACTAGTACAACTAAATGAGGAAATCATTATGAAAATACACTTAACAGCAATCGCAGTAATTTTAACCGTTGCCAGCAGCGCATCTCTGGCGCAGCTACCCGACCCCGGGTTCGTAATAGACGAGCGAACGGCTATTGTAATAACTGACCCGCAAAATGACTTTCTAAGCCCCGATGGGGTTACCTGGGGAGTTGTTGGGGAAAGCGTTACCAAAAATAACACGGTAGAAAATCTGGAAACAATGTTCAAGCTTGCAAAGGAAAAGGGCATACATGTTTTCATTTCCCCACATTACTATTACGAACATGATCACAATTGGCAGTTTGAAGGTGCACTTGAAGTTCTAATGCACAACATCGGCATGTTCGATAGGGGGGACCAGCTTTCACTAAGAGGGTTCAATGGTTCCGGTGCTGATTTTCTTGAAAGATATAAAAAATACATCGAGCAAGATTTCGTAACAGTAGTTGGTCCGCACAAAATATATGGACCCGAACAAAACGATCTCAGTCTGCAACTAAGAAAACAGAAAATTGACAAAGTTATTCTCGCTGGCATGTCAGGTAATCTTTGTGTTGAATCTCATTTACGCGCATTACTCGAAGATGGTTTTGAAGTAGCCGTTGTCGGAGATGCAACAGCGTCTGCGATATTACCAGGCCTGGATGGAAACTTGGCTGCACAAACGAATTTTCGATTTGTGTCAAGCCACGTTTATTCAACAAAAGAATTGGTAGAAGCTTTTGAGAATGTTCAATTATCTTCACAGTTATAGTGATCTTTACTTACACAACAAATCAATACGGAGAATTAAAAATGTCTTACTCATTAGATGTCCTGAAACCACATGTGCATTGGCTACTTAGATTTTCTCTCGCCAGCGTATTCATTTACCACGGCATGGGCAAGCTTATGGACCTTGGAGGCTTCTCCCAGATGATGGGGCTTTCAATTCCTGTCGCTGCACTTGTCACTTTCGCTGAATTGGCGGGCGGCGTTGGAATTATCGTCGGATCTTTCACCAATGATTTGATTACTCGGCTTGCCGGGCTCGCTATCGCTCCGGTCATGCTCGGCGCCATTTTTATGGTGCATTGGCCACGTTGGAATTTTATGCCTGCCGAAAATTTTCCTGCTGGAGGAATGGAATTTCAAGTGATTATACTTTTAATCGCCCTCTACTTTCTCATAGTTGGCAATGCAACGGAGAATCAAAATGGAAACTAGTAACATTAAGCAATTATTTCTTGCTCCGTTCCTCTTGCTGCTGGTTTTGACAGTATTGATCTCAACCCCGTCTAAAGCGGACGTATCAAAGGTAGCATACCGAACGGTTGTAATTGAAGGACTCGATATATTTTATCGGGAAGCGGGAAATCCCGAGCTCCCTACTATTGTGCTGCTACACGGGTTTCCTACTTCTTCGCATATGTTTAGAGAACTGATATCGGTTTTGGCCGATGAATTTCATCTGGTCGCACCTGACTATCCTGGTTACGGGTTTAGTTCGATGCCCGGTGTGTCAGAGTTCGAATATTCCTTCGACAACATCGCCCGTCTCATGAGCAAGTTCATCGACGAGATCGGCGTCGAGGACTATAGCCTCTACTTGATGGATTACGGTGCCCCGATTGGTTTTCGGTTAGCTGCTGCGCAGCCCGAACGTATCCAATCGCTAATTATTCAGAATGGGAATGCTTACATCGAAGGCATCGATAATGACTTCTGGGAACCTATTCGTGCCTATTGGCAGAACCGTGACGCGGTCAATGAAGGCTTGGACAATAACTGGTGGAAGAATGTGAAAGCTGCCTATCAGCAGCCAGCAATGAGCAACGACCAGGCTCTGCGTTTCCTATTGACGCTGGGCGCAACCAAATGGCAGTACACCAATGGCGTGAAAAATGTCGAGTCCATAAGCCCCGATACCTGGGCTCATGTGCAACCGCTGCTGGACCGGGAAGGTAACCAGGAGATACAACTGCAGATGTTTTACAGCTACGCATCTAATCCACCGTTGTACGCCGCCTGGCAACAATATTTTCGCGATCACCAGCCGCCTACTCTGATTGTATGGGGTAAAAATGACGAAATATTTCCCGCAGTCGGTGCCGAAGCCTACAAGCGCGACCTAAGCGATCTCGAGTATCACTTGATTGACACCGGGCACTTCGCGTTGGAATCCCACGGCGCGGAAATCGCGGATTTGATGCGCGACTTCCTCAACCGCAAAGTCGTGAGCTCGACCGGGCCGGCTGATTAACCCAGAAAAATATCTTAGTAATTCAGACACGATATTGGAGAAGATGATGAAAACAGATGAATTTGATCGGCTCGTTCCTCGAACCACGCTCTTCTCCCTTTACTTGCCAGTTCGAAAAGTACAGGTGTACTTGTGCATCGTCCTGGCAAGTTTTCTTATTATGGCTTCCATGACCTCCAGCGTTCATGCAGCCACCAGCAATGATCCGTTTGAGAACGTGAACCGCGTGACTTACAAATTTAATCAGATACTGGATAGGGTCTTTTTCAAACCTGCCGCAAAAACCTATGGCAGGATTACTCCTGCATTCGCGAAAAAAGGCATACGTAATTTCTTCCGTAATCTGGATGACGTTCGTATTATATTTAATGAAGTTCTACAGCTGAAATTCCATCACGCGGCATCGGACATCGGCAGGCTCGCTGTGAATAGCACCCTGGGTTTAGGAGGGTTAATTGATGTTGCCGAACCGGTGTTCAATCTGGAAAAGCATAATGAGGACTTTGGTCAGACTTTAGCCTCCTGGCATGTGCCAGCCGGTCCGTATCTGGTTCTGCCTTTTTTCGGACCCGGCACCTTGCGTGACTCAACTAGCCTGGTAGTGGACTCTTTAGTTCATCCAATACCCAGAACGGACCATGTGGAAACCCGTAATGCCCTAATAACTTCAGACGTCATCGATTTTAGAGAGGCGATATTGAGCTTTGACGAATTGATCACCGGAGATGAATACCTGTTTGTTCGGGAATGGTATTTGCAACACCGTGAGTACCTGAATAATGACGGCAACGCACAAGTAAGTTTTGTTGAGTTCTAATTAGGTACGCGATACTGCTTACGGACATAACTATCACATTAAGCTAGCGCATCACTGCATTGTTCAGAGGTGCTCTAGAGAAGAGGCGAATAAGATGACGCATCGATTTGCAGAAACAGTTTTCACTAACAGCGTAAAGATTCAGCAAAAAAAGGCTGGCTCGCTGGAACACAATGAAAACCTTCAGGCCAGGTTCGGGCCCAATGATGAACTGGGTACTAGAGAGATAAACTTCATAGCCGATCGAGATTCGTTTTATCTGGCCACAGTTAGCGAAACGGGCTGGCCCTACGTTCAGCACCGAGGGGGTCCAACAGGTTTTCTAAAGGTACTGGGACCGAGGTCGCTAGCCTATGCCGATTTCCGTGGCAATACCCAACTCGTGAGTACGGGAAACCTTTCCGTCAACGACCGTTGTTCGCTGATTCTGATGGATTATCCAAACCGGCGGCGCCTGAAGATATTGGGTCATATACGTATAGAGAATGCCGCAGACGTGGCAGATGAAATTCTTACCAGCGTTACGTTGCCGGGTTATGGTGCTGTGGTGGAGCGGGTTTTCTTCATAGATTTGCTAGCCTACGATTGGAACTGTCCTCAACACATTTCGCGGCGCTACACGGAAGCCGAGTATTTGGAGCAATCGGCCAAAGCTCGGAATGTTTCGGAGAATTCTCTATGACCGGGCCAAAAGGTACAAAGGATAAAAGCATGAAAAAAGTACAGATTGAGATCGCAATTATTGGTTCCGGAACTGCCGGCATGGGCGCTTATCGTGCCGCGAAAAATCATACCGACAGTGTGGTGATGATCGAGGCAGGGGAGTACGGCACGACTTGTGCGCGGGTGGGTTGCATGCCCAGCAAGCTACTCATAGCCGCCGCCGAGGCCGCCCACAATGCGCGCCACGCCAGCTTGTTCGGTATCAATGTGGGCAAGGTTGCCGTCGACGGCAAAGCCGTGATGCAGCGGGTGCGGCGTGAACGCGATCGCTTTGTTGGATTTGTGCTCGAGGCGGTAGATAACTTTGATGACGATGACAAGATTCGGGGTTATGCCAAATTCTCCGGCGACCATACTCTTATTGTAGATGATCATACGGAAATAACAGCCGAGCGTATAATTATCGCCACTGGATCCCGCCCCGTTTATCCTCCGCACTTTGACGCAGCCGGCGATAGATTACTGGTCAATGACGACGTCTTCGAACTCGAAGACTTGCCAGAATCGGTCGCTGTGTTTGGACCGGGTGTCATCGGGCTGGAATTAGGCCAGGCCTTGAGTCGTTTAGGCGTGGCGGTAAAGGTCTTCGGTCGCGGTGGAGCCCTGGCGACACTACACGATCCTGAAATACGAGCCTACGCTGAAAAAACATTCGCTGAAGAGTTCTATCTGGATCCGGATGCAGATGTAAGCGAAATTCGTAAAGTAGAAAATGGTGTTGAAATAAGCTACGTCAATAAATCTGGCAAAGAAGTCACGGAGATTTTCTCTTATCTATTGGCAGCAACCGGACGTCGTCCCAATGTGGACATGTTGGGGCTAGAGAATACCAGCCTGTTACTCGACGAACGTGGCGTACCCAAATTTGATCGACACAGCTTGCAAACCAGCCTGCCACACATATTTGTCGCTGGAGACGCCAGCAATGATATCCCGCTGCTGCATGAAGCCGCCGATGAAGGCCGCATCGCAGGAAACAATGCTGCGAATTTTCCGGATGTTCGGGCTGGCCTGCGCAGGGCATCTCTGGGCGTCGTATTCACCGACCCACAGATCGCAAACATCGGGCTAAGCGTTGCCGAGATTCAGGAGCGTGGCGAAGACTGCTACGCAGTTGGCGAAGTAGACTTCGAAGGTCAGGGCCGCAGTCGCGTTATCGGCAAGAATAAGGGCCTGCTAAAAGTATACGGCGAACAGGGCACAGGGCTATTCCTGGGAGCCGAAATGTTTGGCCCTGCGGCCGAACACATCGGCCATCTATTATCCTGGGCGGTGCAACAGCGACTGACCGTCAGCGAGATTCTCGATATGCCTTTCTATCATCCGGTAATAGAGGAAGGAGTACGCACCGCGCTGAGAGATCTTAATGCCAGGTTGCACATTGGCCCGACGATGATAGAGCACTGTCTCGATTGCGGGCCCGGTGCCTAGCCCTAGAAATATGACCAGGAGTAAATAGGGATAGATTTATTTTCCAGGGCTTATCTATTCTAAAAATAGATCTGGTCCTAATTACCCTTAGCCAGCCCGAGCTTTGGCATCCACGTCTTTCCAGTGTCTAGCCCCATTTCCAGGTGTACGAGTCAGATTGATCCAGATTTCTGCGGCCGCCATGTTGGCGATTATTCCCATCCAGAAGGTGGTGCCAAACAGGACAGCCATGTCTATGTCAGTATTTATTTGCAGTGCCGTCAATATCAACCGTTCTGTTGCAATGCCAAGCAACAGGGCGAAAGAGCGAACCATCCACTCGCGATGCTGGCCAAATTTTCGCTCCCGAATACGTCGGTACGCCATCACCAGACAAAAAAGGACATAGACTGAGAAAAAAGCCGTGGCCATGGACTCGTTAAAGCCCTGTCCAGCGACACCCATGAAGGGGTCGAACACACCGATGATAACCCCGGAAACACCTCCAGTGCCTGCAGCAAGAATAAACACACGACCACACATGCGATGAAATTTTGTCCACCGATTACGAATCCATCGCATAAATTGCATCGGGCCCAGCACCATGACCAGAAACCCCGGGATGAGATGCAGCCAGGTAGCGACTGTGTGTTTGATGTATCTACCGTTGAAAGGATCCGTCTCTATTAATTCTGCGCCCGCCGCTCCCAGGTTCTGAGTCATGAATCCCGCTCTTAACAGAACCACGGCTAGACCGGTGAAAACCAGAATAGCTACCATAGACCAGCCCAAGACTTCTAAAACTCTCCGAACTGTGGGCCACGGAGCCGCTGAGAAGTCGGAACCTGTACCGGTAGTTACAGTGGCTGCTTCAACAGAGATTGTTTCAGACATACTTATGCTCCTGAGCGATAAACTTATTACGTGTATGACGGTTCTGCGGCGCCGATGTTACACCCTGTGGCGAAAAATGGGGTTAAAAATTGGGTCGGAGTAAAAATACGATAGTCTAGCCGGTACTGATAAGTTAACGGTCAAATCCACAGAATAATCGCTCAAACCCTGTCTATATCGCCACTGCCTTTTCCCCAGTCGCAAAGGCACACAGACGGAAATATCTAGTGTTTTCTGCAGAAACCCAATGCCGACCCATATTGAACCGATGATAGAAATCAAGAAAGGGGTCGGAACTATTTACTGCAACAGTCTGCTAATAGTATGCTTCGTGTCCAGATGTCGCCTGCCTCTGGCCGGCAAGGGAGTTAACCGCTAAAACCCGGGGTGGGACTGAGGGCAATATACATGAGCACAGAAGAACGCAGACAGGGTGAGCGCAGAAGCCGTGACCGCAGGAGCGAAGCCCAGGGCGATGAAAAACGCCAGGAAGCGGAGCGCAGAAAAGACCAACGGAGGCAAGGTCAACGCCGGGCGAAGTAATTCGACTGAGAGTTTTTCAACAGCCTGCTAGGTATCGAAGAAAGCGATCAGGCAACCTTTCGAATCCGGGATATCGTTCATATCGACCACGCCGCCAGCCAACACCGTATCCAGAGCGTCTTTTAGATAATGCTCGCCGGCGTTATTGCGCTGGGTCTCGTATCCAAGCTGGTCATTAATCGGGCCGCGATACAATACTTCCCTGGTCCTCGGGTTGACTATAAATACTTCGGCGGTGCGTTCCACGCCCAATGCTTTCGCCAGGGCCTGACCCTCGTCTTTCATGATCGGGAAGTCGATGCTGAATTCGTCGGCTTCTTTGGCTATGCGCGGCATGCTGTCCTGAATATTCGAATTAAACATGAGGAAGTCGATGTTTTTTGACGCGTACTCATCTCGGACTTCCCTATAATTTGGCAATGCGATTCTGGCGATAGGGCAGCCGACACCTTGGACATAAAATACGACGAATGCCGTGTCTGCATACTGATCCAGGGTATGCACCACGCCCAGGTGATCGCTTAACTCGAACTCGGGAATCGATCGCAACCAGTCGTCCGCTACCGCCGCCAGTGAGCTTAATAGCACGGCACAGACTATAAACAACTTGCGTAGCATAACTGCTCCTTTGATTTCGTGATGGGGGCTGAACAAGACCCAAGATCCGAACTTTTTCTCATTAACTGTGAATAATGGTAACAATATTCACGGCTTCATCACAGCGTCTTGCGCGTTAATGTCACAGAAAATTGCAGATTGAACTTTTAACCGGCTTTTGCCCTATGTTGTTGAATTGATTTAATTAGAAATAGGGGCTTGGCTGGCATTGAGGCCTTGTAAGTTCCAGTAACTAATTACTGTATTGAGGTCATATTGCCCAATAGAGTATGCTGCCCATGGAGTTAATCAACGGAGAACAGCGATGAAGGTTCGAATCTCTCAGTGTTTCACTTTCTCAATCCTGGCTCTGCTGGCTGTGCAATTGTCGGCCCAGGAATGGGTGATGCCCAGAACTGCAGATGGGAAACCTGATCTGCAGGGTATCTGGACCAATGCTACCCAGACGCCACTACAAAGGCCTGAAGAGTTTGGCCTGAAGGGATTTCTGACCGAGGACGAGGCAGCCGACCAGGAACAGGGATGGCGCGATCGCATCGATCGCTACAGTAAGCCGAGTGATCCGGATCGGGCGGCACCGAGCGACGGCAATACCCAGGCAGGCTATAACGGCTTCTGGATCGACCGGGGCACTAACGCCATCAAGATTAATGGACAATATCGAACCTCTATCATTGTCGCGCCACCGAACGGTCGCATCCCCTACCTGGAAGGTGGTCGACCCTCCAATGATCTGCGCACGCAATGGCGTGCAAGACCCGGTGTCGAACCTTATGACGATCCCGAATTGAGACCTCTGGGCGAACGCTGTCTGCTCGCTTTCGGATCGAGTTCAGGTCCACCCATGTTGCCGGTCATGTACAACAACAATTATCAGATCGTGCAGACCGCAGATCACGTGCTGATCCTGGTGGAAATGGTACACGATGCCCGCATCATTCCATTGAATAAGGACCCCCATGTCACGGATCTGGAAAAATGGATGGGAGACTCGGTGGGCTATTGGGAAGGTGACACCCTGGTGGTCAAGACCAGGAATTTTCACGAACAACAGTCTTATCGCGGTAGCTCAGAGAAATTGCTTGTCACCGAGCGCTTCGAATTGATTGCCCATGACAAGATTAAATACAGTTTCACCATGGAAGACCCCCTGTCCTACCAGCTCCCCTGGACTGGGGAGATCGCAATGAACCGACGCCCACTGCAGGAACCCATGTATGAATATGCCTGCCACGAAGGCAATTATGCGTTTAAGGGCATCATGGCCGGCGCCCGAGAGCTCGAGAGACAGGCGGCCGCTACGAAATAAAGCGGGTACTAGGGCATCACTGTATTATTCAAAGATCTCTAGACAATAAAGAGGCCGGAACATGTTGTCATGTTCCGGCCTCTTTCGGCTCAGGCTTGGCCGCACCCATGCCTCGGCAGGCCCATTCGAAAAACGCCTGAAAAGCCCGGGGCAGCCGTCGAAAAGTCATGCCCAAACCAGTATAGTACAGGCTTACCGCTGGCGCAGGACCTTTAATGCTTTCCCGAATCACCCGCATCTACACAAACCTCGTATTTGGTCGACCGGTTCCGGTGCTGCTGGTGCTCCTGGCGATCACTACGGTGTTTGCCTACCACGCCCGCAATTTTCGTCTCGATGCTTCCGCCGATTCCTTGTTGCTCGAGGGCGACAAGGATCTCGAATACTCTCGGGTCATCAACCGGCGCTATGGGATTCGGGATGCTGTCATCGTCGCTTATACGCCGCTTGACGCCGAGCTATTCAGCCGGGAAACCCTGCAGACCATGGAGCGGCTGCAGCAGGAGTTGTTAGGTGTCGAGCGCGTGCAATCCGTTGACAGTATTCTCAATGTTCCCATCTTTCTGGACACGCAACTGACAGCGATCTCGGAGGATTACCTCACGGTGATGGATGCGGAACTGGACCTGACTGTGGCCCGCGAGGAGATTATTTCCAGTCCCATATTTCGCAATGCCGTGGTCAGCCCTGACGGTCAGACTGCGGGTATGTTGGTGAATTTTGAAATCGATGAACGCTCGAGATCGATGTTGCAAGCGCGCACCGACCTGCGCAACAAGGAGGCCGACGGCAGTATTACTGCGGCAGAGGCGGTGGAACTGCGGCAGGTAGAGGCGGACTACGCCGAGTACACAGCCTTTTCCGGCAGCAGGCAATCCCAGACTATCAGCACTATCCGTGGCATTCTGGATGGCTACCGGGACCATGCCCAGATCTATCTTGGCGGTGCGCCGATGATCGCCGATGACCTGGTCACGTTCGTGCGGGGCGATCTCAGCAGTTTCAGTTTCGGGGTTGTCGCCTTCATCATTATCGCGCTGGGGCTGATATTCAGAAAAGTTCGCTGGGTGGCATTGCCCCTGGCTTGTTGCGCCGTTGCCGGCACTATCATGATAGGCATCCTGGGGTTTATGGATTGGCGGGTGACGGTGGTGTCATCCAATTTTATTTCCCTGTTGCTGATCATCACCATCTCTCTGACGGTCCATCTCATCGTGCGCTACCGAGAGTTACGCGCCAAACTCCATTTCAGTAATCACGACAAATTGCTGAGACACGCCATATTGAGCATGTTCAAACCCTGCCTCTATACGGCGCTGACCACGGCGGTGGCATTTGGCTCCCTGATCGTCAGTGGCATCTCACCGATCATCTCCTTTGGCTGGATGATGGTGATGGGTGTGCTGGCAGCGCTCTCCGTCGTCTTCATTATGTTTCCAGCCATCATGAGCCTGTTGCCGGCGGATCAGACCAGACTGTCCTCCGATCTGAAACTGAACCTCACCTCCGCCCTCGCCACCATCACCGACAAACTAAAAACCAAGGTGCTCTACATTTATGCCGTCGTCCTGTTGCTAAGTATTGTGGGTCTGACTCGACTGGAGGTGGAGAATAGTTTCATCGATTACTTTCGCGAGAAGACCGAGATTTTTCAGGGCATGACCCTGTTCGATGAAAAACTCGGTGGCACTCTGTCCTTCGACCTGATAGTAGACCTGCCCGAGGAGGCGGATGCATTCGACGATGGATTTGATGACGGCTTCGATGATGGCTTTGGAGACAGCACCGATTCCGATGCCTACTGGTTTACCGGCTCGAAGATGGATCTGATCAAGGATATTCATGAGTACCTGGATGCCGACCCGCAAACAGGAAAGGTTTTGTCCTTCGGCGCGGTGATTCAGCTGGCAGAGAAATTGAACTCCTATGAGCCCATCGATGGATTGTTATGGGCGGTGCTCTATACCCGCATCCCCCAGACCCTGAAAGACTCCGTGCTTACTCCCTTCGTTTCCATCGCAGACAATCAACTGCGCTTCAATGTCCGCGTAATCGAGTCGGATCCGAATCTGAAACGCAACGAGTTACTGCAGCGCATCGAGCGGGGCGTCGAAGAACAATTCGGTTTTAGCGATGAGCAGGTCAACGTTACCGGCATACTGGTGCTGTACAACAACGTCTTGCAAAGATTGTATGAGTCGCAGATTCTCACCCTGGGTGTGGTCATGGCGGTCATCACCCTGATGTTCCTGGTGTTATTCCGCACCATCAAGATTGCGATTATCTGTATTATTCCAAACGCCATCGCGGCGATATTCGTGCTGGGCGTAATGGGCTGGCTCAGCATTCCCCTGGATATCATGACCATCACCATCGCGGCTATTTCTGTGGGCATCGGCGTGGATAACACGATCCATTACATGCACCGATTCAAGCGCGAATTTCCGCGCTTCGGCAATTACCGGCAGACCATGCACTTCTGTCATAACAGTATCGGCCGTGCCATGTATTTTACGTCATTGACCATTGTGGCGGGCTTCTCTATTCTCGCGCTGTCCAACTTTATACCGACCATAGTGTTTGGATTATTGACTTCTCTGGCGATGCTGGTCGCATTGACTGGATCTCTTACGCTGTTGCCACAGCTACTGATCACCTTTCAGCCCCTCGGCGCTGAAGCGCAGGGCAGCGAAAATCGATGAAGCATTTGATCTTTTGCTGTCCTGTGCTGTTAATACTCATCGCCTGTGGCGAGGCGGCAGACGATGCCCCACGAGAATTAACGAAAGTAGAAGGCTATATGAGCAATCCGGCGGCGGTGGCGAGGGGCGAGGCAATCTTCGCAGGTTCATGTTCGGTCTATTGCCACACGACCGAGCAGGAAGAAACAGATGCCTTATACCTGTTTGATTGCGAGTGGAAGCATGGTAATAGTGACCAGGAGATATTTGCCACGGTCACTACCGGTGTGCCTGCTACCCGCATGGTGGGCTTCGGCTCAAATTTTCCCGAGGGCGAAGAAGATTTGTGGAAGCTCATTGCATACTTGCGAGTTAACCAGCAAGCTTGTGGCTAATAGTGAATTATTGAGACTGAAGTACTGATACGAAGAGGTTTTAAATGGCGGTTAATTTTCCCAAAGAGGACAGCAAAGAAGGCAAGGGTACAGGACGCTCGGGGTTTATGGATGAAAAGCTGTTTAAATCTCGAGCCATCACAATATTCGGCGATATCAATGACAAGATGGCGCGGTCGGTAACCGATAAGTTGCTGGCCTTGGCAGCCGAGAGCGATGAGCCGATTTCGATCTATATCAGCTCGCCCGGTGGTCACGTGGAATCCGGCGATGTCATCTATGACATCATTAAATTCATCAAGCCTACGGTGAAGATGATAGGCACGGGCTGGGTGGCGAGCTCGGCGGCCACAATTTATCTTGCGGCCGATAAAGCCAACCGTTATTCGCTGCCGAATACGCGCTTTTTAGTACATCAGCCTTCGGGTGGTTCCAGCGGTGATGCGACTGACATCGCGATTCAAGCCGAAGAGATCGTGAAGACGCGAACTCGTATCAACCAATTGATCGCGGATGAAACCGGTCAACCGCTGGAGCGGGTGGCTAAGGATACGGATAGGGATTTCTGGATGAGCGCAGAAGAAGCAATGGAATATGGAATCGTCGGTAAAGTTATTCGCTCGGTGGATGATATCGCATAATGGCGGATAGTTAGGGAGCCTCTACTTTTCGAAAAACAGCCTGGCGGCCTTTTGCCAGCAAACATGCCACCATAAAATCTGGCGTACAGGTGGGGACGAATGCGACGGCAGTATTTGCGTCTAGGAGTTCCACCTGGATAATACCGGTGACCCCGGCACTGATGTAGTCGACTTCTATCGTTGCGACGTTGCCCTCAAGCTTGCCATCCGCATTGGTCCACTCAAAACCCAGGGACTCCATCTGGGTAATCTTCAAGACCCCGTCTTCCACCGCGATGCCTATAGTAAAAATGGTGCCATCTGCGGTCCACACACCGTTGAAGTTTGCCGACAGATCTTCCTGTGCCTGGCTCGGCAGCGCTAGTAGCGAGAGCCAGGACAGACAAATCAGAACCCGTATTTTGTTCGAACAGTTAGACAAGGCTCAGTCCCACACCAAATAGTTGTCCATGATAAATGCTCAGAGCGGCATACATGCTGAGACCGCCAATGATGGAAATAATGTCCCATAGCAGGGAGGCTGGTTTCGAATCCGGAGCGACCACGAGGCCCAGGGAAATAAATTTGATCACCCCCCACAGCGTAAAACTACCGAATAGCAGCATGGAGGCCAGGTCTCCATTCGACCACAGATGGGCCAATCCCCAAAATACGACGCCGAGCAGCATCGGGTTTCGCAGATGCTTGCGGATGTGTGAGGTTGGCACATTGCCAGCCACCAGCAGCACCAATGCCGGCAGCATGAGTACGTGGCTAATGTAACGGAGTTCATAAATCGGCTGCCACACCATGGTGAAGGGGGCAACAGATTTACCCCAGATTATCAGCCCCAGCCCGGTCAGCGTTATCAGGGTGTACAAGCCTTTGTAGGCGCCGACCGAGGGCAGCGAATCCATGACCCGCTGGCGTAGCCCAGCCTCCCGCAGCAGGTGCGGTTCGAAAAACAATAACAGACCAATGATTAGGATGAGCAAGTGAAGCGTTAGCCAGGCGATCGAATCGAGCCCAAGTGTAGCACGGCATGACGGCAGATTAACGCCATTGCCGGCGAAGTGTGCGTCGCAACTGAACGCTTCAGGACTCGCTGAGACATCACGGTATTATTCAGAGTTGCCCTAGCAGGCTGAATTTCTTCGCCGGCACCACATATCAGGTCTTGACAATTAATTAATAAAATGTTTAATTAATTAAATGTTTAATTAATAAATATTGAAGCAATCAACCACCCCCGTAGTCCGACTTGTTGCAGGTAAGCAGGACGATGGCGGCTAACGGCAGCATCAGGAAAAGCTATGACTGCAACTACAAGAAAGCGGAATAACCTGGGTAGACCGGTAGGCAAAGACAGCGAGAGAGTGCGCGCCGACTTGCTCAATGCCGCCCGCGAGCACTTCCTGTCCCGGGAATTCAAGGCGGTCTCGATACGCCGCATTGCCGAGACCGCCGGGGTCAATGGCGCCATGGTGAATTACTACTTCGGTGGTAAGCAGGGCCTGTACATGGCGATGGTGGAAGACCTGTTCCGGAGACTGGAGGACAGTCTGGGTGCATTGGATAAAGATTCGGCATTAACTGTTGCCGACTTCAGCAGAAGCTATTGTAAATTGCTGGCAGAAAATCCCTGGTGGCCGAATTTTTTCGTGCGCGAGGTCCTGTTTAGCGAGGGTGAAACCCGCGAAGCCATTATTGACAAGTTCAGGTCGGTGTTTGCGCCAAGACTACTGCAGTCGATCCAGGCTGAAATATCGGCAGGACATTTCCGTCAGGATCTGAATCCAGGCCTGACGCTTCTGTCACTGATGGCGATGACAATTTTCCCGTTCCTGGCCAAGCCCATGGTGGAACAGATCCTCCAGCTGTCCCTCGATGAGACCACGGTGGGCGTGTTGGCAGCGCACAACACCCAATTGTTCCTCCACGGGGTCGAGGTAGCTGCCGGCGCGGAGGCCCAATCATGAATCGACTGAACCGCTTGTGCCTGCTATTCATGGCAGTACTTCTGACCGGATGCGATGAATTGCCCTTGCAGGCGTTGGGGCAGTTGGAGTCCGATCGAATAGAACTGGTGGCCGAGGTGTTCGAGTCCATCCTCAGCATCAATGTGCTGGAAGGTGAGCAACTGGCGGCGGGGAGTTTGATTCTACAACAGGATACCAGCCGGGTAGAAATTCGAATCGCGGAAGCACGGGCGAATATTGTTCGTATTGAAGCCTTGCTTGCCGAGCAAGTCAGTGGCCCCAGAACCGAAACTATCGACACCGTCAAAGCCAGCCTCAATGAAGCCGAGATAGATCGGGTGTTCAGGCAGCGTGACCTCAATCGCCTGCTGGGACTGCGGGAGCAGAACCTGACTTCCATAGAGAGTGTGGATACGGCGGAAAAATATGTGGAACTGGCCCGCGCCCGCATCGAGATTGTGCAGGCACAACTGGCCGAACTTGAGGCCGGCACCCGGCAGGAGCAGATAGCGCAAACCAACGGCTTGCTGGAGCAAGCCAGGGCGCAAATGGCGGGCCTGGAGTTGGATCGACAACGCCATTCGATTACGGCGCCAGTCGATGCCGTCGTCGATTCCCTGCCGTTCGAGATAGGTGAGCGCCCGCGGGCGGGTGACGTGATTGCGGTATTGTTAAGCGGCGATCAGCCCTATGCTCGGCTCTATATCCCGGAATCGGTGCGGATTCAAATAAGGCCAGGTTCTACCTTGCAGGTCCATGTCGATGGTATCGATGGCCCGCTTACCGGTACCGTGCGCCGCATTTCTTCTGAGCCCAGTTTTACACCCTACTTCGCCCTCACCGAGAGAGATCGCGGGCGCCTGTCCTATGTTGCCGAAGTCGCATTACCTGCCATGCCGAATCGACTGCCAGACGGCGTGCCGGTTCAAGTCAACTTCCAATAGGCGCGGCGTATATGAATTCCACAGCCATAGCGATCTCCGCCACCGGACTCACCAGGAAGTTTGGTAGCCTGATAGCGGTTAATGAGGTGGATCTGGAGATACCTGCCGGAACCATCTATGGCTTTCTTGGGCCCAACGGTTCGGGCAAATCTACCACAATACGTATGTTATGTGGATTACTGACGCCGAGCGCAGGCACAGCCACGGTGTTAGGGATGGATACGGTCAAGGAGTCGGAGGCGTTAAAACAACACATTGGGTATATGACACAGAGATTTGCCCTGTTCGAAGATTTAACGGTGAGGGAGAACCTGCGCTTCATCAGTGAAGTCTATGCGTTACCGCGGGCAAAACGCCGAGCGCGGGTCGATCAGCTGCTGGAGGAATTCAGTCTTGTTGCGCAGGTCAAGCAGCGCGCAGGCACTCTCAGTGGCGGCCAGAAGCAGAGGCTGGCACTGGCAGCGGCGACCCTGCATGAACCCAAAATTCTTTTTCTCGATGAACCAACCAGTGCGGTCGATCCTCAGAACCGACGAGATTTCTGGGAGAAATTATTCGAGATGGCGGAGCGGGGAACCACGATTTTGGTATCCACCCATTACATGGACGAGGCCGCCCGGTGTCATCGTCTCGCGATTCTGGATGAGGGCGTGAAGGTAGCCGACGGCAGCCCGAAGGCGCTGGGTGAGAACATCGCCTACAACGTCATCGAAGTGGTGGCGGACAACCCCAATAGTGCCAGGTTGAGCCTCGCCGACAATCCGGCCTTCACCAGTATTACCCAACTCGGTGTCCGCCTTCGGGTGCTGGTTCCCAAGCAAGTGCCTGATGCGTTGGAGCAGGTACGGTCAAATCTTCGACAGGCACAGGTACGCGCGGAGGCAGACCAGGTGTTTCCCGATCTCGAAGACATTTTCATGGCAGTCACCGAAGAGCGGCGCAAGGGTCTGGCCATATGAAATCTCTAATCAGAATCATGGCCGTGCTGCGTAAGGAATTTCTGCAACTGTCTCGTGATCGCCTGACCTTCGGCATGATAGTCGGCATTCCCCTGATGCAGTTATTGATGTTTGGCTACGCTATCAACACCGACGTGCGCAACCTGACTGCGGCCTATGCCGATGAAGCAGACACCCACCTGTCCAGACAATTCATCGCCGATATTGCGGCCTCCCAGGTGATCAATCTTGGCCGGCGCGTGGAGACGGTCCAGGATCTTAATCGGCTCATGGACGCCGGTGCCATCTCAATCGGAGTCTATGTACCGGAAGATTTCGATCGCCGCATCATCGAGCGTGATCGCCCAGCCGTTCAGTTACTGGTCGATGGTACCGATCCCATCATTCTCGGAGTCGCACAACAGTTAACCGCACTACCCATTCGATTCGACTCCCAGACTGCCCTGACGCCGGTGCCATCGATGGAGGTACGCAACTATTACAATCCGGAGCGACGCTCGGCGGTAAATATCGTGCCGGGCCTGGTGGGCGTGATTCTCACCATGACCATGGTGATGTTTACCTCCGTCGCCATCGTCAGGGAAAAAGAGCGGGGCAATATGGAGCTGTTGATCAACACACCGATAAAAACGCCGGAACTCATGCTGGGCAAGATCATTCCCTATGTCTTGATTGGCCTGATCCAGCTGGTAATTGTTCTGGGGATGGGTCGCTATTTCTTCAAGGTGCCGATCCTGGGCAGTTACTCGCAGTTGTTGAGCGCCTCTCTCGTCTTCATCGGCGCCAATCTGTCGCTCGGCTTACTGCTATCCACGCTGGCAAAGACGCAGTTTCAGGCCATGCAGATGGCGTTCTTCGTCTTCCTGCCTTCGATCCTGCTGTCGGGGTTTATGTTCCCATTCGATGGCATGCCCCCCATCGCCCAGTACATAGCAGAACTGCTGCCGCTCACCCACTTCAATCGCCTGATTCGCGGCATCATCTTGCGCGGCGCCGATATCAGCAGCATGTGGGATGAACTGCTGGCCTTGCTTGCGTTCATGGTCATTACCCTGACTCTCGCTATCGCGCGTTTTAGCAAGCGGCTGGATTGACGCTGGGTGAGGAGTTAATTTTCTTCGCTAACAAGAATGTCATGCCACGCATGGTCTGCCAGTTTCTTATATTCGGTATACTCACCCCCTGACCAACGATCCTCTCCCGGCTGTGCGTAAAACAGAAACAACTGATCATCAAATATTTGCCAATGGCGACAGCGCCGAACAAACTCTTGCTCGCGGGCTCTGCTGCGAGTGCGAGATCGTTTAATAACACCAGCAATTTACGAAGTTATCAGCCGAACAGCCCACAGGCACAAAGCAGCGGTAATGATAAATCCTACCCAGGATGCTGAAATAGGTAGCGAGACCGGCCCGACTATAAAGGCCCAATTATTCAAGGCGCGAACCAGGTGAATAATGGCGACCAGGCCAAATATGATGGCTGAAACTACGAGATAGATTTGATTGCTGTCTTGTAACATGAATTGTCTCCCGTTTCGAAGGAATTATGGGGGTCAAGTCTTTCCTGTTAGCATTGATTGATATTTTACCGTTGAAGACGCTAACAGGAAAGACCTGACCCTGACCATTGAGATGGAGTAATCCACATGTCGTCTAAGAATAAGAATAACTGCAGCACAATTGCGCGAGCCTGGCGTTTAATGTTGTTTGCAGTTAGCTTGCTCTACCTGCCTTATTTGACTGCCCAGTACGGTACCGGGTCTGGTGACTGGCCCAGTTACGGCGGCGATACCGGTTCCACCAAGTATTCACCGTTGGACCAGATTGACAGGGACAATTTCGAGCGCCTGGAAGTGGCCTGGAGCTGGACGTCTGTGGACGCAGAACTGGACATCGAAGCACTGCAGCAAGCCAATCCCGATGTCAACATCAACAACTTTCAGGGCACGCCGCTGAAGATAGACGACAGGCTCTACATCATCACCGCATTGAACCTGATCTCAGCCCTCGATGCGGGTACCGGTGAGACGCTGTGGACCTACAATCCGGAGGTCTACCTGTCCGGCCCGCCGATTAACATCATCGGATATCACAGCCGTGGCGTGGCTTACTGGAGCGACGGCGAGGAGAAACGCATTCTCGCTGCCACCAACGATGGCTATCTGCTGTCGCTGGACGCCAACACCGGCCTGCCCGATCCCGATTTCAATGGTGGCAGGGTGGATCTCAGCATCGGCATTCCCCGCGCCACCCGTGGCGACTTGGACTACCTCGGTGCGCAGCCGGTCTCCGTGGTCTCCCCCCCTATCGTCATCGGCGATATTCTGGTGACGTCCCAGATCACCCAGGCACGTCCGCTGATGCGAGAGCGGCCCCCCATGTGGGTGCGGGGTTTCGACATCCGCACGGGCGAGACCGTGTGGACTTTCCATACCATACCCCAAGCCGGAGAGTTTGGCGTCGAGAGCTGGGGAGAAGAATCCTGGCGCCGCACCGGTAATACCGGTGTCTGGTCGATGATGAGCGCCGATCCTGAGCTGGGATTGGTGTACTTGCCGGTGGAAGCACCCACCGACGATTTCTGGGGCGGCAACCGGCCCGGGGATAACCTGTTTAGTCAGAGCCTGGTCGCCGTCGATGCACAAACCGGTGAACGCAGATGGCATTTTCAGATGATTCATCACGGCATCTGGGATTACGATCCCCCGGCCGCACCCAATCTAATCGACATCAGAGTCGCCGGCAGGGACATCAAGGCGGTGGCTCAGGTCACCAAGCAGGGATTTGTGTACACCTTCGACCGTGCAACCGGTGAACCGGTGTGGCTACTCGAAGAAAGACAAGTACCGCAAGCGCCGACCATTCCCGGTGAGCGCCTGTCCTCGACCCAACCGTTTCCAACCAGGCCTCCGGCTTTCGAAAAGCAGGGCCTGAGCATCGACGATCTTATCGACTTCACTCCCGAGTTGCGGGCCGAGGCCATAGAAATCGTCAGCGAGTACACCTACGGGCCGCTATACACGCCCACCACGCTCACGGTTCGAGGTGGCAATCGCGGCACCGTCATCCGACCCAGTGCCGGAGGCGGTGCCAACTGGATGGGCGCCAGTGTCGATCCGACTACCGCTATCCTCTACATTCCGTCGTCCGATTCCATCACCGTACCGATCATGGTAGAGACCGATCCGGCGCAATCTACCCTCACCTACCGGCGCATCTCCAACTCCGGCATCCGCGGCCCACAGGGACTGCCGATTCTAAAACCACCCTACGCCACCATTACCGCCATCGATATGAACAGCGGCGAGATCGTATGGCAGGTGCCGAACGGTGACAGGTTTCCCCGCGCCGAGAATCATCCGGCCTTAGAGGGAATCGATCTGCCACCGATGGGCGGTGGTGGTCGCAACCCGATCCTGGTGACGCCTACCCTGTTGGTGCACGCCCAAAACTATAGCGACGGTGCATTATTGGTAGCCAGAGATAAGGCCACAGGCGCCGAACTGGCTTCCATACCGCTGCCCGCGGCGGCCCGTGCTGCGCCCATGAGCTACGAGTATGAGGGGAGGCAGTACATCGTGGTTGCGGTGTTAACGGAAGCGGCTCCACAATTGATTGCGTATGCACTGCCGAACTAAGGAATTGTGCAGTTGCCCAGCCCCACAATTCCCACTTGCCCAACCGCCCTGGTCCATGGGTACAATGACGCCTCCACAATCGAGCTCAAATCCGAGCCCACTCTCAAAAAGGATTAGCGGAGAATTCAATTGAAAACGCTGTCGATTACCTCACCCTATGTAAGCTGCTTGATGGCCTGTGCCGTCGCTTTATTAGTTACCGTCAATTCGGCTCTGGCTCAGGTGCCCATCATTCAACCGGGTGCGCCGGGTCAGCCTAGTCGCGTGATCAGTGCCGAAGAGGCATCCGACCTGGCCAATATTCAATACTCGCTGGGTGATATTCAGTTTTTACAGGGCATGATCCCTCATCACGCCCAGGCGAAAGAGATGTCCGCTCTGGCGGAGGATCGCAGCAATAATGACATGGTGCTGGCAGTGGCCCAGCGAATCACCCTGTCACAGGATGATGAGATTGGCATGATGCAGGGCTGGCTTGAAGAGCGTGATCTCGAGGTGCCAGATCAGATGGTCCACCATAGCGATGGATTTGAAATGATGCCCGGCATGCTGAGCGCGGAACAGATGGCAGAACTGGAAGATTCCGCAGGCGCTGCATTCGACCGACTCTATCTGGAGGGTATGATTCAACATCACCAGGGGGCGTTGGACATGGTGGAGGAGCTTTTAGAGCAGCAAGGTTCCGCTCAGGATCCGCTGTTGTATGAATTCACCTCCGATGTGACCTCTGATCAGATCTCAGAAATCGAACGCATGGACATCGTGCTAGCCAGTCTCAATCCCGACCCTCGGGTTGGGCTAGCAGCCGGCTTCCGTGACGCAGGTGAGGCTGCCCTGAATATGCAACTCATCGCCTCGCTGCCAAAACCGCCTGGATTCTTCGACCCTGACCGACCCTCCGGTCTCTCGGCGCGACGACTGCAGGAAATAGATGAAGAAATAGCGACGGCCAACGGACAGGCACCGGAAACGCCTACCGAGGACGAAGAGGACGAAGAGGAAGATGAAAATGATGACCCCCGTCCGGCGCTGCTAAGATTTTCCAATACCGATATGTTGTTTGCCGGCAACTATTTAGTGGTAGGCAACTATCACGGCTTCAATACTTACGACATCAGCAACCCGGTCGCACCTCAACATATTGCTTCGGTGGTGTGTCCCGGTGGTCAAGGCGACGTGTCTATAGTGGGCAACCTGCTAATCATGTCCGTACAGGAAGCCCGTGGACGACTGGATTGCGGTCTCGAGGGGATTCCGGACCCGGTTAGCCAACAGCGCGTGAAGGGCATCCGCATTTTTGATGTCAGCGACTTCACCAACCCGATACAAGTGGGCGCGGTGCAGACCTGCCGCGGCTCCCATACCCACACTGTCGTATCCGATGCCAACGCAGACGGCAATATATATGTCTATGTCTCGGGTACCAGTGGCGTGCGTGATGACGAAGAACTGGCCGATTGTTCCAGTGATTCTCCCTTCGAAGATTCGAATTCGGCGCTGTTCCGCATCGAAGTGATCGAGATTCCCGTGGACCGACCCCAGGATGCACGTATTGTGAACCGGCCTTTTATTTTCGCCGATCCCGATTCCGGCACACTGGCTGGCCTGTGGGACGGTGGCGACCACGGTGAAGACACTCAGACCACCAGAGAGACTAACCAGTGCCACGACATCACCACTTTTCCCGATATCGGGTTGGCCGCCGGTGCCTGTTCCGGCAATGGCATCTTGCTGGACATTTCCGATCCTATCAACCCCGTGCGTCTGGACCAGGTCATCGATCCGGGCTTTGCTTATTGGCACTCTGCCACCTTCAATAACCGCGGCGATAAGGTGATCTTCACCGACGAATGGGGCGGCGGTGGTCGACCCCGCTGTCGTGCGCAAGATCCATTGAACTGGGGAGCCGATGCCATCTATGACATCGTCGACGGCAAGCTGCAGTTCCGTAGCCACTACAAGATGTCGGCGCCGCAATCAGACACAGAGAACTGTGTCGCCCATAATGGCTCTATGATCCCGGTGCCCGGGCGCGATCTTTTCGTGCAGGCCTGGTACCAGGGAGGAGTCTCGGTGGTGGATTTCACCGATTCCTACAACCCGGTAGAGATCGCCTATTTTGATCGTGGACCGATCGATTCTGAGGAATTGATTACCGGCGGCTATTGGTCAACCTATTGGTACAACGGTCATATTTTTGGCACCGAGATTTCCAGAGGCTTGGATGTGTTCAGTCTGCAAGTCAGTGACTTTCTCACCGAGAACGAGATTGCTGCGGCTTCGCTGCCCGAACTCAATGGCATCGTAAACGCCCAGACTCAGAAGATCATTGTCTGGCCCGATGTGCCCGTAGTCGCTCGCGCCTATCTCGACCAATTGCAGCGCGATAACAACATTGCCAGCAATTCGGCCATTGAATTAAACGCGGCATTGGATACCGCCCAATCTCTATTGGATGGTGGCAACGGCAATAGCCGGCGTGCGGCCAATGCCCTCGAAGATTTGGCAGAAAGTTTTTCCGACGTAGCAGGTAGTTACCGCGGAATTACCCGTACGCGTTACCAAGGCTTGGCTTCAACGCTCAACGGTATCGCTGAAAACATTCGCTGATAGTAGATGGGGTCAGGTCTTGCATGTTAGCACCGCCAACCGACGGTGCTAACATGCAAGACCTGACCCCATTTATTGAACCTGGGCGACAGGATTGACACGAGAAAAATCGTGGTTCTTAATCGGCAGTTCCCGCACTCGCTGTCCAGTCAAAATATAGATCGCATTGGTCACGGCCGCGGCGAGAGGCGGCGTCGCAGGTTCACCCGGACCGTCGAGTGCTTGTCCGAGTCCAAAGCCGTTCATTCTACCTCGGTGGCAACGAAAACACCCAAATAGCCGCGCCGCCTTTGGGTGAATCGTTGATCGGCATGCCTTCCTGCTCGGCGAACAGGTCATACATCCGGGTCCAGTCATTTACATAGTAGGAGGTTTGACCCACCGCAACTGCCAGATACTGGATGCCGTCGACGGCATAGGTGACGATAGTAGAACTCGGTACATCGTCAAGCGTAGTTTCCCAGAGAATCTCACCGGTCTCTTCATCGAAGGCCCTTAAGGT
>JADFIJ010000018.1 GCA_022566775.1 Pseudomonadota bacterium
ACCGTAAACAATTCGGCCGGCCACTGGCGGCCAACCAACTGATTCAGAAGAAACTGGCGATCATGCAGACGGATATTTCGCTGGGACTACTGGGATGTCTACAGGCCTGCCGACTCAAGGATCAGGGTAAACTGGCGGCGCCATTGATCTCCTTATTGAAGCGAAACTCCTGTCTGAAAGCGCTGGAGACGGCCAGAGAAGCCCGGGATATGTTGGGGGGCAATGGCATCTCGGACGAATTTCCAGTCATGCGTCATGCCCAGAATCTCGAAGTGGTGAATACCTATGAAGGCACCCAGGACATTCATGCACTGATCCTGGGTAAAGCGCAAACCGGTATACAGGCATTCAACTAGCTAACCCGCCTCAGGGGCTCTAGAGCTTTCACAGCGAACCCAGAACAATACCCGCAAATATCACTGCACCAACCCAATTGTTGTTGAGAAAAGCCTCGAAGCAGGGACCGGCCAGGCGGTCCTTGATCAAGACGTGTTGATAACAGAGCAAGGCACTGGCGATCACCAAGGACGCAGTGTAAAACCCATTCAGCTCAAATTGCCTGCCGGCTAACCACATGGCCAGAATAAACATGACTTGCAGGGATGCGATGATGGGTTTATCCGCATCACCAAACAGGATAGCGGACGACTTCACCCCGATCTCAATATCGGATGCGCGATCAGCCATCGCATACTGGGTGTCATAGGCCACGGTCCACAGGCAATTAGCCACAAACAGCAAATAGGCGCTCTGCGGGATGGCACCGGTCTGGGCGGTGAACGCCATGAGAATGCCCCATGAGAAGGCAATCCCAAGCACTATCTGGGGCAAGTTGGTAAACCGCTTCATGAAGGGGTAGATCACCACCACCACGATGGCAACCAGCGACAGCAGGATGGTGGCCTGATTCGTAAACAGCACCAGGGCAAAGCCGGTCAGTGAGAGGGTGATGAAGCAGGCCATGGCATCGCGTCGATCGAGCGCAGCCCTGACCAGCGGCCGTTGCCGGGTTCTGGTCACCCTGCTATCGATTCTGTAATCGGCAAAGTCGTTAATACAACAACCCGCCGATCGCATGACAACCGTTCCCGTAACGAAGATAAACAGCAGTGACAGCGGCGGCACGCCTTCCGCTGCCAACCACAGGGCGCCGATAGTCGGCCATAACAACAAGTAGATGCCAATGGGTTTATTGAGCCGGGCCAACTCGGCGAAGGCTGGCAATTTGGCATAAAAGTTCGGAAATTTAGATTGAAATCGGGTCAGCGTGGTTGACCATAGTGACCGCAGGGAATGCATGATTTTTAAGTGGGGACCGCCGGGACAGGGTTAAGGTCAGAGCTGCCCTAGCATAGAAGATATCGCCCTCGACTGCTAAACCTTTGCGTAGTTGATGTTCTCGCCGAGCCAACGTCCTATCAAGGGGTCGATGATGTCCGGGTACTGGCTCATGATTTGCTCCGAGGCTGAGCGCACCTCATCCAGCAGATTAGCATCGCGCACGATGTCGGCAACCTTGAAGCGCATCAGCCCGGTTTGCTGGGTACCCAATATCTGGCCCGGCCCGCGTAGCTCGAGATCTTTTTCGGCAATGTAGAAACCATCATTGCTCTGCCTTAGCACGGTCAAGCGCTGCTTGCCGGCGCTAGACAGGGGGTTCTGATAGAGCAGAATGCAATAGCTTTTCTTTGCGCCACGACCGATTCTGCCTCGCAACTGGTGTAGTTGGGCGAGGCCGAGCCGTTCGGGATTTTCGATCACCATCAGGCTGGCATTGGGCACGTCAACCCCGACTTCGATGACGGTGGTCGCTACCAGTAGCTGCAGCTGCCCGGCTTTAAACCGGGCCATGACATCGGTTTTTTCCGCCGCCTTCATGCGGCCATGAATGAGGCCCACCGCAACGTCGGGGAGTAATTGAGTGAGTTGAGCCGCGGTCACCTCCGCCGCCTGACATTGCAGAGTTTCTGATTCTTCGATCAGGGTGCAGACCCAGTAAGCCTGGCTATTTTCCGCACAGGCTTTGTCGATACGGGCAATTACCTGGTCGCGCCGATCGTTGGAAATGACCGCCGTGTTCACCGGCGTGCGTCCTGGCGGCAGCTCATCAATAATGGAATTGTCCAGATCGGCATAGGCGCTCATTGCCAGGGTCCTGGGAATTGGCGTTGCCGTCATCACCAGCTGATGCGGCTGCCGTCGAGACTGGGATGCCTTCTCCCGCAGGGCCAGCCTCTGATGAACGCCGAAGCGATGTTGTTCGTCGATGATGATGAGGCCGAGACGCTGGTAAGTTACTTCATCCTGAAACAGGGCATGGGTTCCTATGCAAAGCTGACTGCTGCCATTGGCCATTTCCTCCAGTTGCCTGCGGCGTTGCGTGCCCTTGACCTTGCCGCTCAACCAGCCAACCTTGATACCCAAAGGTGTAAACCAGTTTTCAAAGCTGAGTAAATGCTGCTCAGCCAGAATCTCGGTGGGAGCCATTAGCGCGACTTGATAGCCATTCGCTATCGCCAGCAGCGCAGACAGGGCGGCGACAACAGTTTTACCTGATCCCACGTCGCCCTGCAGTAACCTCAGCATGGGACAGCCACGGTAGAGGTCCTGTGAGATCTCTTGAAATACAGTTTGCTGTGCCGAGGTTAGGGAGAACGGCAGCTGGCCGATGAATCGACGCAGTAATTCATCCTTGTTCTTGAACGCAGGCGCCGCTTGTTTCTCCGAATTTTTTTTGTACCTGCGCATGCACAGCCGATGTGCGATCAACTCCTCAATCGCCAGTCGCTTCTGTCCAGGATTCATGCCTTCATTTAACCAGCCAAGGGATTGCTCTGCCGGTGGTCGATGGATCAGATTTATGGCGTCGGTGAGCGAGAGGAGGCCGAGTTTTGCCGTCAGTTCCGCCGGCAGATAATCCCGGATCGGGTCGGAGTCTTGCAGTAATCTCAGGGCCTGATCGATGATTTTTCTGAGACGAGTCTGTTGCAGTCCTGCAGTGGCGGGATAAACAGGAGTCAACACATCGGTGACCGGTTCGTCCTCGACCCCGGTAAGTACTTTGTACTCGGGATGGTAAATTTCCAGGCCGGTTCTGCCGCGCCGAACCTCCCCGTAACAGCGGATTCGTGTCGTCGGCGCCAGCGATCTTTGCTGTGCGGCACTGAAGTAGAAAAACCGCAGGCTGATTATCCCACTGCCGTCATGCAGTGTGCATCGCAGGCTGCGACGACGCCCGAACTGGATATTGCTGGTGGCAATTTCTCCTTCGAGCTGTACCGTTTGACCGGCCTGGATGGAGCCTATGGGACTGATGCGGGTGCGGTCTTCGTAGCGAAACGGCAGATGGAAGAGCAAGTCCTGCACATTATAGATGCCGATAGCGTTCAGCTTTGCCTTCAAGGCGGGACCCACGCCTCTAAGGCTGGTGAGTGGGATTTGATCCAGTTGTTGGCTGGTCATAAGCGGCAATCGGGCGTGACCGTGGCGGGCCATGTACGAGTATCGCCACGGAATGACCCAGGCAAGACTCTCGAAAACAGGGCATTGATAGGGCGAGTATATGGGTTTTTATACAGTACTACCAGATGCCGGGGACCGGGGCTGTCTAGTGCGAGGATGATGGGGCGGCGCTATGGTTTCAAGAATTGCGTGGGTGTCCGCATAAGGTAGGTCCATTATCGCGCCTGCCTTACCAGGTACTTTTCCTCAAAATGCTTGGCAGACAGAGGTTTGGAATAATAATAGCCCTGGACCTGATCGCAGCCGTGTTTGCGCAGAAATGCGAGCTGCTCCTTGGTTTCGACGCCTTCGGCAATGCATAACAGATGTAGGTTATGGGCCATGTTAATAATGGTTTTCACCAGGGCGGCATCCACTTCGTCGTCAGCGCAATTAGAAATAAAGGATTGGTCAATTTTAAGTTTATGTATAGGCAGCTGCTTCAGGTACGACAATGATGAATAACCGGTTCCAAAATCGTCAATCGTCAATTGGAAACCCAGGATTTTTAGTTCCTTGAGGGTAAGCAGCGCCTTATCTATGTCTTCAATTAACGTCCCTTCCGTGATTTCCAGCTCCAGCTTACTCATGCTCACGTCATATTGTTCGGTCAGTTCAATCAGGCGTTCGGCGACCTCATCGAGTTGAAAGAAACGTGCGGACAAGTTTGTCGCCAGGTGCAATTCCGGTCGGCCTTCATTTTTCCAAAATTTTAATTGCTTACAGGCGGCATTCAAGACCCAGTTATCGACATCAATAATCAAGCGGCTTTCTTCGGCCTGGGGAATAAAGCTATTCGGCAAAATCAGGCCCTTCTCGGGATGGTTCCAGCGCAGCAATGCCTCGGCGCCAACCAATTTTCCACTTTGACAATCAAGCTTGGATTGAAAGTAGAGTTCGAGCTCATCGTTTTGAAGTGCCTGTCTGAGCTCGCCCTCAACTTGGAGTTGCCTGGTAATTACCTGGTTAAGTTCTTCGCTGAAGTATCGGTAACTGCCTCCGCCATGCGCCTTGGCGTGATACATGGCCGAATCCGCGTTCTTCATGAGGTCTTCAATATTGTCCGCATCCAGGGGATAGATGGCGATGCCGATGCTGGCACTGGAACGTAGCTCCTGACCCTCCATCCGCAATGGCTTGGGAATCGCCTCCAGCAGCTTGTCTGCAACCGCTGAAATCGAGGTTTTGATATGAACTTGGGCGTCTTCAGATACGACAATTGTGAATTCATCGCCTCCCAGTCGGGCCAGCATATCTGTGGAGCGTACACACTGGGAGATGCGCTCGGCAATTGCCGTCAGGTAGCGATCACCGACCACATGCCCCAGTGAATCGTTCACCAACTTGAAGCGATCGAGGTCGATGAACAGCACCCCCACCATCTCCTTGTTTCTTTCCGCCCGATTCAGTGCCTGTTGCAAATAAGTTCTGAATGCCGGTCGGTTAGGCAAACCCGTCAGGGCATCGAAGTTGGCCTGATGGTAAAGTTTCTCCTGCCACCGGGCGTTTGAAAGCGCTACCCCGACACGATCGGCCCAACTCCGGGTTTCCTGCAGCAGTTGTTCAGGATTTTCCGGCAACTGGGAATAACCCAGAACCACAATGGCCGAGAGGGCGTCATCACTAAACAGTGGCAATACCAGGCAGGCGCGGGCACCCAGCGCGGTCAGTGGTTCGAGGAATAGCGGCACGTCCCGATCCAGCTCTATGAGTGTGCCATCCTGACGTTGCTCCAGAAACTCATGATCTGCTGGCAACAATTCGATCTCGGCCTCGATAATCTCTGGCTCCGGCTGGTGTTGTCGGGCGCGCATCACCATTTGCGTAAACTGGCCATCGCCGTCCTGGGATGCTATGCCAATCTGATCGCAGCGAATAATTTCCTGAATGCGAACCAGAACGATTTGGACGATATTTTCCGCGTCCTGCGATGAAAGAATGAGGCGATCTATTTCAGCCATGGTCTCCAGGCTCTGAAATTGATCGGACAGTTTCGCCCCCATGGTATTAAACGAATCGGCCAGATCGGAAAACTCGTCCTTGCTATCGATAACCACCTTGCTATCGAAGTTGCTATTGCCGATATCCTGGACGGCTAGAGTGAGTTTCCTCAGGGGGATAAGAATGCGTTGTATCTGGCTGCTGCTAAGCATCAGGACAATGAGAAGACTCACTGCGAATATGAGAATAAAAGTGGTTTGGAAATCCGTAATAGGCCTGACAATTTCCTGTCTTGGAACGCTGGTGAGGACGGTCCAGTCATCGATGCCATATCCGCTGCGTAAAAAAATACTCCAATAACTCACCAGGTGAGATTCGTTGTTAGCATCCTCCCACTCGTAGTTACCCGCGAATGAGTCGGCGGTTTCAACCTCCGTCGATCCTATGAGCTGATCAGGAATGGCCGGTGAGCAAAATAACACATTGCTCAGATGATCCAGCAAGCACAAGCCCTGACTGGCCGTAATGATATCCGCATTCCAAAGGTATTCGTTATTCAGCTCGGCGATCAGTATCCCATCCTCAGCGGCGGCCGTATTGGGAGACTGCAACATGAAGATATGGCGTTCGCCCTCCACATCCGGGGTGGTAATCATCGTGAATTCGGTCGAGGATTCTGGCAGTTGATTGATGGCATCCAAGCCCATGACGTGACTGCCATTATGCAGCAGAGGGGTGTAGATATTTTTATTGTCGAGCCAACCTATGTTGACTAATTTTTCATCCAGGCGCCGTTCCGTGTCTGCGTCCATCGGATCGAGCAGATAGTTTTTATCGTTCGCCCGCCTCGATGCGATCATCTGTAACTCTGTTTGCAATAAAGTCAGCCTTTCGTAGATAGCCATGCCGATGGTTTTGACTTGCTGGCGTTGCTGCTGCTCATTTTGTACCAGTAATTGATCGGTCACTCGATTGAATGACAGGGCAGCCAGGGTCAGGACGGGAAGAATGGCCGAGACAATAAAGACGGTAAACAATCTTCTGGCAAATCGACTGCGGAAAATTCCGATTCCTGTTTTCATGCTTATCAGGCTCAGTAATCTTCGGCGAGGCCTATGAATCGACCGTTATTCGCGCGAACAATATCGTCTCGACCCTGGGCTGAGTTGAAGGGCATGCTGGTAGTTCCGTTTTTACCCATACTATATAGATCGTAGTCATCGTTGACCGGCACCAGATTTTTATCTTTGCGCATCTCCCCTCTCTTCGTATTTTCATCGAAGAGAAGATAAAGATAAGTATTACCCCAGGGGTCTGGCAGGGTGCCCACTCCGGCGTCAGCCAGGGTTAATGGAAAGCTATCGTAGTCGATGTAGTATCTTTCTAGGGCCTGAATAACCTGGTTTACACCTGCGACGGCCAGGCCATTATCGACTCTATCGGCGTAGTCCCGATAGCTTGGCAAGGCGATAGCGGAGAGCAAGCCAATGATCGCCACGGTGATCAGAAGCTCTAACAGTGAGAAGCCATACCGCCTTTTTTTCTTAATCCATTCCATCGACCGTTGCCTGTGGGGACATGGACTGACACAAAATCGACTAGAGTCTATCAGACCCACAGCGGGTTTCACCAGTAAACCCGTCAGTTTATTGGGTATTCCAGATCAAGATAAAGCGTGATGGCGTCGAATCAGGGCCCGAGGATAGCGTCAATTTCCACCATGGATCCCTTCGGCAGGGCGCTCACCTGGATGGTTGCCCGGGCCGGATAGGGTTCCTTGAAGTGCTCGGCCATGATGCTGTTGACCGCAGCAAAATCGTTCAGGTCGGTGAGGTAGATTGTGATCTTGACAGCATGGCACAAGTCGCTGCCAGCGGCCGTGGCGACGGCTGCCAGGTTTCTGAAGACCTGGCGAGTCTGCGCTTCGATACCGCCATCAACCAGCGCCATGGTTTCAGGATCCATGGGAATCTGGCCAGACATGAAAACCATCGAGCCCGATCTGATTGCTTGAGAATAGGGCCCGAGGGCCGCCGGGGCCAGTGGAGTCTGAATCTGCTCTAATTCTGCCATGTCGGTGTTCTCAGTGGCTGCCAATTTTGCTGCGCAGGGCTTTGCGAACCTTGCGTGACTTCACTCGCGTCACCCGGGTGACGGGCTTGATCAGGCGCACCCGCTTCATCACCCGGGCCAGGTGAACACGATTGCGGACATTGAGCGAAAGGTTGACGATACTAAAGCGAGCGTCCCGCTCAACCGTGCTAATCTTTTCAATATTCGCCTCTTCGCCGGTGATGGTCGTTGCCAAGGTCGCAATGATGCCCCGTTGATTCTCCAGCTCTACTCTCAACTCCACGGAAAACTCGCCTTCGACCTCGGGGTCCCACCGCACCGAGACGCACTTCTCCGGATTATCCCTGACGTCGTTGATGTTGTTGCAATCATCGGTGTGAATGACCATGCCCCGCCCCGAGCTGATGTGGCCGATAATGGGGTCGCCAGGGATCGGGTGGCAGCACTTGGCATAGTTCATGACCATGCCCTCGGACCCGCGTATGGCGAGATATCCATGATGTTCCGGGTCTCTCGCGTCCGCTAACATAGATTGATTGCCGTGGGCAGACAGTTTTTGGGCAATCATGTAGGACATGCGGTTGCCCAGGCCAATTTCTTCCAATAGCTGATCCAGGGTTTGCAAATTGATTTGTTGCAGGACGGCGTCGATATTCTCCGCCGGTATGGTATCGAATTGACAGCCAAAGCCACCCAGCGCCTTGTTCAGCAAACGCCGTCCCAATGCGACCGACTCGGAGTGTTTCTGATTCTTCAAATAGTGACGAATATTACTGCGCGCCTTGCCTGTCACCACGAAGCTCAGCCAGGCGGGATTGGGTTGCGTGCCCGGCGCGGTGATGATTTCCACGGTCTGGCCACTCTGCAAGGGTTCACTCAAGGGGGCGAGCCGTCGACTTATGCGACATGCCACGCAGGAATTGCCGATATCGGTATGAATCGCGTAGGCAAAGTCCACGGCGGTGGATCCGGCCGGCAGCTCAATAATCGTGCCCTTGGGAGTAAAAACATAGATTTCATCGGGGAATAAATCGATTTTCACGTTTTCGATAAATTCCAATGAATTGCCGGCGTGTTTTTGCATCTCCAGCAGGCCATTCACCCATTCCCGAGCACGGATGTGGGCACCGCTGGGTAGATCGTCACTGGTCTTATAGAGCCAGTGTGCGGCGATGCCGTTGTTGGCCATGGCTTCCATTTCTTCGGTGCGAATCTGTATCTCGATGGGAACGCCGTGCATGCCGAACAGGGTCGTATGCAGGGATTGGTAGCCATTGGCCTTGGGAATGGCGATGTAGTCTTTAAAACGGCCTGGTACCGGTTTGTACAGGCTATGGATAGCGCCCAGCACCCGATAGCAGGTATCGACGCGATCGACGATGATCCGAAAAGCGTACACGTCCATGATCTCAGAGAACGACCTGCGCTTGCTGCGCATTTTTTCATAGATGCTATACAGGTGTTTTTCCCGACCGATAGTACGGCCCGGAAGCCCTTCGCGCTCGAGGCATGCCTCCAGCGAAGTCTGAATCTGGGACACGATCTGCTTACGATTGCCGCGGATGCCCTTGACCGCGGCCTTGATTCGACGCGAGCGCATCGGGTAGAGTGCTTCGAAACCCAGCTCCTCGAACTCGACACGGACGCTATTCATGCCCAGCCGATTTGCTATGGGGGCATAGATATCCAGGGTTTCCCGCGCAATACGACGGCGTTGATCGGGCGTCAGCACGTCCAGCGTGCGCATATTGTGGAGGCGGTCGGCAATCTTGACCAGGATAACCCGCAGGTCCTTGGCCATGGCCATGGCCATCTTCTGAAAGTTTTCTGCCTGTGCCTCGGCGCGACTGCTGAAGGTAATCTTGTTGAGTTTGCTGACGCCGTCCACCAGATCAGCCACGGTATTGCCGAACTGCGTCTTGATCGCGGTCTTGGTGATGCCCGTGTCTTCGATTACGTCATGGAGCATGGCGGCCATCAAACTCTGATGGTCCATGTGCATTTCGCTTAATATGCCGGCAACGGCCAGGGGGTGGGTGACATAGGCATCGCCGCTACGTCTGTACTGACCTTCGTGGGCCTGTTCGGCGTAGAAATAGGCGCGGCGTACGCTATTAACCTGATCCGGGCCCAGATATCCGGATAGATTGGTGGCCAGAGAGTCGATGGTGTCCAGCGCCTGTACTTGCAAGAATCGACTCCGTAATTATCAGGTTTCGGTGGGGGGTGTCTCTTCGGGCTTGCTGGCATTGGCTACGGCTTCCAACTCTTGCTCGGCCTGTTCCAGCTCGTTGCGAGGCTTGGCCACCAGAATGTCGGCGCCAATCAGGCCTTCCGCAATCTCTCTCAGGGCAATAACCGTTGGCTTATCGTTATCAACGGAAACCAGGGGCTCTTTGCCTTCAATCTGCAACTGACGTGCGCGCTTACTCGAGATCATGACGAGCTCGAAACGGTTATCTACGTTGTCTAAACAGTCTTCTACAGTAATACGTGCCATACCAATATCTTCCTTATTCGCTATTTCGCTATCCCCGGGAGGGTCGGCCTGCACACACAATGGCCTGAAATAGGTACCCGGGTAGCCTCGATCAAGTACGTGAATCCCAATTGCCGAGGCCCACGGTGAGGACCGGGGATTCTACTGAATTCCTGCCAAAATTGCAGATTTTTTTGCAGATTAGCGGGTAAGGCTGGAGAGCAGGTCTCCCAGCTTACCTTGTTGCACCGGCACCGTTAGACGCCGTGATCTAATGATCGCGCGAATATCACTCAGCGCCGTCTCGAAATCGTCGTTCACTACCATGTAATCTGCTTCCGCGACGTGAGTAATTTCGTTGACAGCCTGGCGCATCCGCTTGTCGATGGTTTCCTCATCGTCTTGCGCCCGCCCCTGTAAGCGCTGACTCAGATCCTGTAATGACGGCGGCAGGATAAAGATGGAACAGGCCTTGGGATAGAGATTGCGTACCTGCTCTGCCCCCTGCCAATCGATCTCCAGGATCACGTCTATTCCACGTGCCAGTTGCTGATCGACCCAGTGCTGTGAAGTCCCGTAACGATTTCCGTAGACTTCGGCACTTTCCAAAAAATCACCCTGGGTAAGCATGGTTATGAAGATGTCATCGCTCACAAAATGATAATTGACACCATCTTTCTCGCTGGGTCTGCGAGACCGTGTCGTATGCGACACCGAGACGCAGAGGCTTTCGTCATTTTCCACCAGCGCCTTAACCAGGCTGGTTTTGCCGGCGCCCGATGGTGCGGTGATTATATAAAAAACGCCCCTAGTCATGATAAATCGCCTTCGGCAAAATTACTTATTCTACGTTCTGAATTTGCTCTCGCATCTGTTCAATGAGCACCTTGAGCTCGACCGCGTTCAGCGTCGTCTCCGCTACGATGGATTTTGACGAAAGCGTGTTCGCTTCGCGGTTTAATTCCTGCATCAGAAAATCCAGGCGACGCCCCTTCTGACCAGCGCTTGAAATCACCCGCTCCACTTCATTCAAATGGGAAACGAGCCGGTCGAGCTCTTCATCTACATCTGCTTTTTGTGCCAGTAGTGCAATTTCCTGTTCCAAGCGTGATGGTTCAAGGTCCGCCTTGAGCTCTTCCAATTTGTCGGCCAGGTTCTGTCTTTGTGCTGCCAGGATTTCCGGCATTGCCGTCTTCACGGTGATGACGATTTTTCGGATCGAGTCTATTCTTTTCTGAATAAAACCCTTGAGTTCCTCGCCTTCACGTTGTCGGCTTGCTATCAAATCCTCCAGGGCATCGCTGAACAATTCGAAGGCCTGTTTCTCTATCGCCGCAATATCAAATTCCTGATCCTGGATCACACCGGGCCAACGCAAAATTTCCGTACTATTCAGGACTGTGGAGGTGCCGGTAATTTGTTCTATCTCCATGTTTGCCTGGATTAGTTTCTGAATCAGAGCGCGATCCAAATGCAACTCCGATTGAAAACTTTCGCCAGCTTTATAACGCAGCTGACACTCAATTTTACCGCGACTGAGATTCTTGCGCACGGCGCCTCGAATCGAATTTTCCAGGCCGCGAAACAAATCCGGCAGGCGCAGGCTTACTTCCAGGTAGCGATGATTAACAGAACGAATCTCCCAGGTTAGGGATCCCCATTCCTGTTCCAACTGTTGCCTCGAAAAGGCGGTCATACTTAACATCATAATAATGAATCCGAAAACACAAGCGCACTCGAAATAGGAACCCCGCAAAAATTATCCCTAGTTCACTAATGCCTGAAGCAAGGATTCCGAAAACTGCGAGCCCGCAGTTTAGCGTAAACCGCCTCGAATCACAGCGGCCTTTTTTTCTAGGGCACCATTCAGAGGTGCCCTAGCTCGCTATACGATGGAATATCGAGGATAATTCCCGCCATTGTCTTTTATCACTATTCACGGAACATTCATGACAGACCCGATCAGGCCGAGCCGGCGGCGAGAGAATCAATTACGCGAAGTCACACTCACTAGAAACTATACCAAGCATGCGGAAGGGTCGGTGCTGGTAGAATTTGGCGATACCAAAGTATTGTGCAACGCCAGCGTCGAAGCATCCGTGCCTCGCTTCCTCAAGGGTAGCGGCAAGGGTTGGGTTACCGCAGAGTATGGGATGTTGCCTCGATCGACAGGGTCTCGAATGGATCGCGAGGCAACACGAGGCAAGCAAACCGGGCGCAGCATGGAAATTCAACGCCTGATTGGCAGATCCCTAAGAGCCGCCGTCGATCTGGAGAAGCTCGGTGAGCACACCATCAAGGTGGACTGTGATGTGATACAGGCAGACGGGGGTACACGCACCGCTTCAATAACCGGAGGCTGTGTGGCGCTGGTCGATGCCGTGAACTATTTGTTGGAAAAGAAGCTGATCAAGACCAACCCAATCAAGCAACTGATTGCCTCGGTGTCGGTGGGAATTGTCAAGGGACGCGCGGTTCTGGATTTAGACTATGAAGAAGATTCCAATGCCGAAACAGATATGAATATTGTTATGACGGAGTCTGGCGGCTTCATTGAATTGCAGGGCACCGGCGAAGACGGAGATTTTAGCCACGCCCAACTACAGGAAATGATAGCGCTGGCCGAAGGCGGGATACAGGAGTTGATTGCTGCACAACATCAGGTGCTTGCATAGATTGTAGGTGCCCTGGAACTGACTGATGAGAAGGCGACGAGGAACGCGATGCAGGATTTTCAAACCGATTTTCTCAAATTTGTAATTACGCAAGAGATTCTTCGCTTCGGAGAATTTACTCTCAAATCGGGCCGAATCAGCCCTTACTTTTTTAATGCAGGTTTGTTTGATAGCGGAGAGAAGCTTGCATTTCTCGGGCGCAGTTATGCCCAGGCGATTGTCTTTTCCGGGCAGAAATTCGATGTGCTCTTCGGTCCGGCCTATAAAGGCATTCCCCTGGTTTCTGCAACTGCCATTGCCCTGGCCGACGGGCACGGAATTATCAAGCCCTATTGCTTCAATCGAAAAGAAGCCAAGGACCATGGCGAGGGTGGCACTATCGTCGGCGCCGAACTAACCGGCCGGACGATGATCATCGATGATGTGATTACGGCGGGCACCGCAGTAAGGGAAGCGGTCGAAATATTGACCGCGGCCGGTGCAAGTCTGAGCGGAATAACTGTCGCCATGGATCGGCAGGAACGGGGCTCTGGCGAGTTGTCAGCAATTCAGGAGATTGAGAAAAATTACCAAATAGAAGTTGTTAGTATCATCAGCTTGCAAGATATCATCGATTTTCTTCAGAAAAGCAATTCCCAGGCACTACAGCCGCATCTCGACAGTGTCGTTGCCTATCGACAACAGTACGGAGTATAGCTTTTCAACAGCCTGCTAAGTAGTGCTGGCTGCGGCGGGTGTCGTATAGGGGATAAGAAGTTCGGCGCTCAGGTATGTCCATTGCAACTCCCAGTTTTCCAGCGGGGACTTGGCAAATTCACTGTGCACAAACTGGATCAGCCGGCCTTCGCAAACTGCCAATAATAAATTGGCCATGGCGCTGGGCGAGATCGGTGTTTTCAGATTTTCCCGAATCTGGGATTCCCTTAGAATTTGTTTTAGCTGGGACTCTAGCCTGTTGAAAAACTGGGTGATTCGATGGCGTAGCCAATCTGTTTCTCCGGTGAGGGCATCGCCGGTAAGAATTCTGGTCATTCCCGGGTTTCTATCACAAAAGGTCAGCAGCAGCGTGAGGATTTTTTCACAACGAACGATAGCGGTTGCCTCCTCACTCAGTATGAGAGATACACGCCGAAACAGGGTTTCTTCGATGAACTCGATGAGGCCTTCAAACATTTTCGCCTTGCTTGGGAAATGCCGGTAAAGGGCGGCTTCGGAAACACCGACCTCTCTGGCCAAACCCGCGGTGGTAATACGCTCCCCCGGCGCTGCCTCCAGCATGTGGGCCAAAGCCTGGAGTATCTGGTCTTTGCGCGAATATTTATTGGTTTTATCCATAGTCGGTATTTTTGAAATTCTTTATCAATCTTTGTTGAGACCGCTCTTGGTGATCAGTGTTCCCACGCCCTCATCGGTGAATATTTCGAGCAGCACGGCGTGTTCGACCCGACCATCGATGATATGGGCACTGTGCACGCCCCCTTTGACAGCATCTAGAGCACAGGCAACCTTGGGCAACATCCCTCCCTGTAGAGTTTTATCGGCAATTAGCTTGTCAACTTGCTTAATGCTGAGGCCGGTCAGGACATTTCCTTTTTTATCCTGCACGCCGGCGACATTGGTCAGTAGTATCAGCTTTTCGGCGCCAAGTACCTTGGCCAGTTCACCGGCGACAGAATCTGCGTTGATATTGTAACTGGCACCTTCGTCATCGGTGCCTATTGGCGCAATAACCGGGATAAAATCAGTGTCCTTCATCATGTCCAGCAATTCGGTGTTTATGCTAACCACCTCGCCCACGTGACCGATGTCGATCTCACCACCATTGGCGTGCTCTGATGCCTTGCCGGTAATCTTTAACTTTTTCGCCGTGATCAGCTTGCCGTCCTTGCCGGTTACACCCACAGCCTTGCCCTGGTTTTTATTGAGCAAGCTGACGATCTCCTTGTTAACCAGGCCGCCCAGCACCATCTCCACAACGTCCATAGTGCGGCTGTCGGTCACCCTGAGACCGTCTACGAAAGTTGATTCAATATTCAGCTGATCCAGTACTCGGCCAATCTGGGGGCCGCCGCCATGCACCACGATCGGATTCATCCCCACCAATTTCATCAACACGATATCCCTGGCGAAGCCCTGTTTGAGGGTTTCATCCACCATGGCATTGCCCCCGTACTTTATAACGATGGTGCAGCCGGTGAATTTCTGGATATAGGGCAGCGACTCGGTGAGAACCTTGGCGATGTTTTTCGCACTATCGAGGTTGAGGGACATGACTGGTTAATCCGGGATTAGACAGTTCAGAAATAAGGGGGTCAAAATGTGCCCCCGACGCCTTTTTAAGTCAGAGGCGCTAGAGGGTCTAGAGTTAAAAATTAAGCTCTAAGCTTTTATCTGCGCTGTGGATTAAAGCTTTAAAGCTGGTTTGAATGGCTTGCAGGCGCGGTAGGGTATCTGCTTCGAAGCGAAGTAACAAGGCGGCGCTGGTATTTGATGCCCGCACCAGGCCCCAGCCATCACTGTATTCGACTCGCAGACCGTCCAGCAATACCAGTTTCGCACCGGGAAAATCCGCCTTGTCGATAATCCGCTGCATCAGTTCGAACCTGGCCGCCTCCGGCACCGGCAATTTAATCTCGGGTGTGTTCACACTGCTGGGGAAACTGGCGAATTCCTCATGCGCCGAATGCGGTAGATGTGACAAAATTTCCAGCACCCTGGCCGCCGCGTAGAGCCCATCATCGAAGCCAAACCACCTGTCCTTGATGAAGAAGTGTGCGGCGAACTCTCCCCCCAGGGGCGCCCCGGTCTCTTGCATCTTTTGCTTCATAAACGAGTGACCACTTCTGTGCATCACCGGGATCGCTCCCATTGCGGTGATGACACGGGCCAGATTGCTGCTGCATTTAACGTCGTAGATTATTGGCGCCGCCGGGTATTTGGGGGCGATGTGTTTAACCAGCAGCATCAGAATCTTGTCGGCATCCACAGCTTCACCCAGATTCGTCACGATGCCCAACCTGTCGCCGTCGCCATCGAAGGCAATACCGAGATCGGCCTGGCTCGCCACCACTCGCGCAGACAGTGATGCCAGGTTGTCTACCACGGTGGGATCGGGGTGGTGATTCGGAAAACTCCCATCTATATCGCAGAATAGGGGCTCTACCTCACAGGCCAGTGCGCGGAACAATTCGGGAGCGACCAGCCCTGGTACGGCGTTGCCGCAATCCACAACCAGTTTTAACTTGCGCCTGAGCGAAACCGAGGAACAGATAGCCTCGATATACTGAGACTGGATATTCAGCTCCGAGTAACTGCCGGCGCCATCCCTTAACTGGCCCTGCTCCACTCGCTGGCGAATCTTCTGAATCTGGTTAGCGGCCAGGCAAGTCTGTTTGAAGACTACTTTCAGTCCGTTGTAATTGGCCGGGTTATGGCTCGCAGTTAACATCACACCGGATTCAAACCCACTGGTGTGGCTGGCGTAGTAAAGCAGGGGGGTTGGCACCATGCCGAGATTCACAACCTTGCAACCTGTGCTCAGTAAACCCGCAGTCAAGGCCCTGGATAGACTGGGGCTGGATAGTCTGCCATCGAAACCTACCAGCAGTGTGTCGATACCATGGGCCAGCGCCTCGCTGCCGATGCCACGGCTAATCTGCTTAACACTGTCCTCGGTGAGTTGTTCTTCGACGATGCCGCGGATGTCATAGGCTCTGAAAATCGAAGCCGGGATTGGGTTTCCAGCCCTGGACTCGGTGCGTCTCCCTCTTGGAGCCATGTGCCTAACTCCTTGTTAGCAAAACTGATCAGGTCTTCTCATTTTTCACCAGTCGATCGGCAATGAGTTGCAGCATGTTCCTGGCGACTACATGCTTGTTGCCTGCAGGAAGCTCGGTTTCGGTGTCGGTGGAAATTGCAGTAACGCAGATGCTGTCGCTATTAAAAGTATCGGCGGCATTATTTGCGAACAGTAAATCCAGTTTCTTCTTCAGCAGTTTTTCGCGGCCATTCTCGGTGATATTCGACGTCTCCGCTGCGAAGCCAACCACGAGTGGCCGATTCTCAAGATCTGCAACGGCAGTAATAATATCGGGATTTTTCACCAGTTTGAGCTGCATGGTATCGCTGGACTTCTTGATCTTGTCAGTCGCTACCTGCTGCGGTCGATAATCGACAACCGCCGCCACGCCGATGAAAACATCGGCATCGATCACGTTTGCCAGGGTGGCATCGAGCATCTCCTGGGCAGTGACCACATCGATTCGAGTGACGCCGGCGGGGGTCTGCAGGTTTACCGGGCCGCTGATCAATACCACGCTGGCGCCGGCAGCTACCGCTTCTGTAGCCAGCGCATAGGCCATCTTGCCGGAGCTGTGATTGCTAATATAGCGTACCGGGTCCAGGGCCTCTCGAGTAGGCCCGCCGGTGATTACAATTTTTTGACCCGCTAACAAACCGGATTCGAACATGTCGGCACAGCTCTCCAGTAGCTGCGCGGGTTCCATCATGCGGCCAGGGCCAACATCGCCACAGGCTTGATCGCCATCTGCCGGGCCGAAGACATGGTATTTCCGCTGTCGCAAGATTTCCAGGTTGGCCTGAGTGCCGGCATCGGCCCACATGGCCTGATTCATCGCCGGGGCGACGGCTATGGGTACCGAGGCGGCGAGCACCAGGGTGCTTAGAATGTCATCGGCCTGAGCGTGGGCCATTTTGGCCAGGAAGTCGGCGGTGGCCGGGGCGATTAAAACCAGGTCTGCCCACCGGGCCAGTTCTATATGTCCCATGGCGGCTTCAGCTTCGGGATCGAGCAAATCCAGTTGTACCCGGTTGCCCGACAGGGCCTGCATGGTAAGCGCTGTAATGAACTCCGTTGCCGCCTCGGTCATGGCCACCCTGACTTCGGCGCCAGCCTTGACAAACAGCCTGGTGAGCTCGGCACTTTTATAGGCAGCAATACCGCCGGTAATGCCGAGGAGGATGCGCTTGTTAGATAGGCTTGACATGAAAACAACTAATAATCTGGGGCTATATAAGGCTACCTACACTAGCAGCTAGCCCAATCCTGCGCAATTTGTGGGCATTTCTCCATTACCGTCTATTATAAGTAGTCTATTCCCAAGGAAGCAGCCGATGTCAATTTCCAGCTGGCCACCGATGGAACGACCGCGGGAGAAATTGCTGGCCTCAGGCGCCGGCAGTCTATCTGATGCAGAGCTACTGGCCGTATTTCTGCAGACCGGCATTAAAGGCAAAACGGCATTGGAACTGGCCAGAGACCTGCTGCTACACTTCGGCAGCCTCAGCAGCCTGATCTCCGCGAATTACAAGGAATTATGCTTGCAACCCGGAGTTGGTGTTGCCAAGGCGGCGGGTATGGCTGCCATGAAGGAGTTATCTCTGCGCCAAATGATGGAAGGACTGAAATCCAGAGACATACTCACGAGTTCGGCGGCAACCCGCGACTATCTCAGGGCCAGATTCAAGAATTACGAGAGTGAGGTTTTTAGCTGCCTGTTCCTGAATAATCAGCACCATGTGATGGAGTTGGAGGAGTTGTTCAGGGGCACCATTGACGGGGCGGCAGTTTATCCCCGGGAAGTGGTCAAACGCGCTCTGTACCATAACGCGGCGGCGGTTATCTTCGCCCACAATCACCCTTCTGGCATTGCCGAGCCCAGCGCGGCGGATATCGCGATCACCAGGAAATTGAAGACGGCGATGCAAACCATCGAGGTCCGGGTTCTGGATCACCTGATAATCGGCGCAGGTGAAGTGATTTCATTCGCCGAGAGGGGTCTTCTGTAGCGCGGGCGCAGGACCATGGGGAGGCCGGAGGTTTGCCTGACAGCCCGGTGTTTTCCAGTGATTATCTTGCTATTGGCAGGGTGTTCTGGTATAAAACGCAGCTCGTTTTTAAACCAGCTCACGGCCTGTTTTTAAACCAGCTCACGGCCTGTTTTTAAACCGGCATACGGGCTGTTTTTTGACCCCGGCTCATAGCCGAGTCAGGCTAGGGGAAACTCCCGGTTCAATTAGACTTTTTCACTTTTACGATAGCGAGGCAGCAAAATGTCCAGGGTTTGTATGGTCACCGGCAAGAAACCAGTGGCGGGAAATAACGTTTCTCACGCGAACAACAAGACCAAGCGCCGGTTCTCGCCCAATATTCACACTCACCGTTTTTGGGTCGAGTCTGAGAAACGCTTCGTCAAATTACGCCTGTCCACCAAAGGCATGCGCATCATTGACAAATTGGGCATCGACACCGTATTGGCAGATATTCGAAGCAATGGCGTTCGAGTATAAGTGCACACGGCTTTAGGTAGTTAAAGATTTAGACAGGGTTAAGATTATGAGAGACAAGATCAAGATGGTATCGAGTGCAAACACGGGGCACTACTACACCACCGACAAGAACAAGCGCACAATGCCGGACAAGATGGAAATGAAGAAGTACGATCCGGTCGTGCGTAAACACGTGATCTACAAAGAGGCGAAAATCAAGTAATTCTCTTTCTTGTGCGGCTCTTTCTTGCGCAGGAAAGTAAAGCGAACAAAAAGCCGGAATTTCCCTGAGAAATACCGGCTTTTTTATTGCGCAATGACTGCGAGGATCGGCTTTTCTTCTATTTAGCTTCTATTTCGCCTTACTGAGTTGCTTTGTCAGTTTTTCTGTTGCTGCCAGCACTTTCGGGTTGTGCTCAAACTCCACTTTCAACTTCCCCACCGTCGTCGATACCGTGCCGTATCTTTTTAGCTTGAATAGCCTGGCTATGGCCTGCAAAGTTACCGCCGAAAGCTCCTGACACAAATACATGGCAACCCATCGAGGCACATTCTTGGAGCCGGGACCGCGAGCCGCCTTATAGATACTCGATTCGGAAACCCTGTATTGTTTGGCAACTGCGCTAATGATTTGTTTGCAAGAGGGCCGCCATTTGGCGTTTGCCCCTCTGGAGACTCCCCTTGTCGCCGTCGCCGAACGTTTTTTCCGGGCTGCCTTGCGGAATTTGTCATCACCCATTATCGATGACAGGTTTTTCTTGCCATAAAAATGGGCGAGATCTGCATCGACATCCTGGGCACAGTATTTCCTGTAAGCGGCGGCACGTTTCGCCGCCGTGGTTCTTAGCTGCTTGAGGGTGGCGTCGCGGTTGAACCAGAGCGGAGGTTTCGCCTTGCGGGTAAAATAGCTGTAGCTGCTCCAGGGGTAACTGCTGCGCTCAGACGCTTTTACCTTGGCGTGGATAAATCTGGACAGAGGCAATAAGTACTTGTCCGCCTGTACCAGCACGGCCTTGTAGCGACCCCGGAAGAGAGAGCCATCGCTGCGCCGTAGCCGCTGATATTGTTGCGTGTACAGACCATCGACTTGACGCATGAATCTGCTCAAATTCGCCTCAGGCGTTTTAACCAGCAGGTGATACTGGCCTCTGAGGAGGCAATAGGCATGAATTTCAACGTTTAGCCGGGCGCAGGTTTCGCCCAGGCTCTCCAGGAACACCTCAAAATATTTAGCCGAAGGAAACACGCGTTGATTGTCGAGGCCATAATTGGAAATATGATAGAGCGCATCCGGGTACTCTATACGTAATGGTCTAGCCATCTCTTATTCTCTTTTTGTGTTTGGATAGAATGTCAGGAGGATAGAATTAGAGCTGACCCTGTTGGTCAGCTGAGAGTGTATAGTTAGCGCAATTAGACAAGCACGTCAATGAAATTGGGGCCGATGTAACAGAATTTGCCTCAACTCCAATCATTGCGGATTTGGCCCGCGCTTGTGTCACTGTAATTGCAAGGTTTTTAACCCATTATTCCAGCGTAGCCTTGTAGAATTTTTGACGCCATCATAACCGGGTTTGTGCACGGCTGGTTGCTGCGTTCAGGAACACCGAGCCGTAACAATGACCCGTTGTGGCGCCGGTAGCCCTTCAATCGTTATGTGGGGATGATCCGGATCGAGGGCATCGGTGAGCGAATCGAATGGCATCCAGTCAGTTTTTCTTTGCTCGTTGAAGGTGGTGATAGACTGGTCTATCACCCGGCAATCCTCGAAACCGCATCGAGTCAGCCACTGCAGCAGTGTTGCAATGCTTGGCAGAAACCACACATTGCCCATGCGGGCATACTTTTTTGCAGGTGTGAGACAATAGCCTTCGGCGCCGTCAACATAAAGCGTTTCGATGACAAGCTCGCCGCCAGGACGCAGAGAATTTTTCAATAGCAACAGATGGTCGATCGGCGAACGGCGGTGATAAATTACGCCCATCGAGAACACCGTATCGAAGCACGCCAGCCGGGAAGGCATTGCTTCGAGCGCCATCGGCAACACGAATGTCGGCAACGCCGGCAGGAAATGCTTGATCGCCCAGAACTGGGCTACGTAGGCGATGTGAGGATCGATGCCGATGACGAGATTGGCGCCCGCTTCGAGCATACGAAAGCCGTAATAGCCGTTGCCGGCACCGACATCGAGTACCGTTCTCCCCGACAATGGAGTGATCGCCTGCTGCAGGCGGGACCACTTCATGTCGGAGCGCCACTCGCTATCGATGTCGATGCCGAAAAGCCTGAAGGGCCCCTTCCGCCACGGGTTAAATTCCCGGAGCTGCAGCTTGAGCGCAGCCAGGGCTGAGGTTTCAAGATCCGTTTTATCTCCCAGACTTACCGTCGCCCCGAGGCAGACCGATGAGGCTGACAACGCGGGCAAGCCAGCTAACAACTTACGCCATTTGGGAAAGTCACCATGGCGTATTTGCTGTAAATACTGTGGCTCGAGGAACGGTCCAAGCGACTCCAATGGTGTGCCTTGAATCAGTTTTTGCAGTGGAGTCAGGTCCATGACGGCGTTACCTGAACGCAACCATCGAGGCGAAGTTGAAACATTGAAACCAGACATCGACGGAGTGGAATCCAATCGTGGCTAACCTGCTTCTATGGGCTTCCAGGGTTTCCGGGATCAGTATATTTTCCAGTGCCATGCGTTTCTGACTTATCTCCAGCTCGCTATAGCCCCTGCTTTCCTTAAAGTCATGATACAAGTCTGAAAACAGCCGATTCAAGCTGTCATCTGGAAACAGGATTTTTTCGGAGATGATCAGGATGCCGCCGGGATTCAGGCCCTCAAAGATTTTTTCCAATAGCTGATGGCGCTGGGTCAGGGGAACAAACTGCAGGGTAAAGTTGAGCACGATCACCGAGGCGTTGGAGATTTCAGTGGCGGAGATATCTTCACACCGGCATCGAATATGATCGGTCTGGCTTGGCTCGGCAGCAAGCCTGTGTTGCAACTTGTTAATCATCGCGGGGGAGTTATCGACGGCCACAATAGAATAGTCAGAGCAGCTCACTTGAGCAGCGGCTGCGAAGGTGGCGCCTCCCAGGCTGCAGCCCAGATCATAGATGTTGGTATTTTCCTGGCAGTAGCGCTCCGCAAGAACCCCAATCATGGCGATAATCGTACTGTAGCCAGGCACCGAGCGATTAATCATATCCTCGAAGACATTGGCGACTTTTTCATCGAAGGCAAAATCTCCCGGCAGCATTAACTCCGCGAAGATACTATCCCTGGGTTGATTGGAACGCGTCATATTTAGCTTCTAAGTCTGAACACATAATGCCGGGTCACTGCTTGCCAGGCTCCGGCAATTAAAATTTGGGAAGCCTGGCCTTGCCATTATTGAGAGCTGCCCTAGGCTGCGTATGTGAAAAATATTTGTGAATTGCGGTTGTGCACGGCGGCGCTTTAACCTATTTTACGCCTTGCCCCGGCTTTGAGTATTATCCGTTAATCCATGCCACATTCAAATGTCAATGCGGCGCCTTTGTTAACTGATAATCTGGCGCTTCTGAATTCCCTGGACTTGGATGCGGGGGTACTCGATCTGGCTTGCGGCAGAGGAAGAAACGGACTCTTCCTGGCGCGCAACAAGATTCCTGTGACATTCGCCGACAAAGATGGTGACGCGCTCGGCCACATCGCCGAGACGCTGGCTGCAGCGGGACTGGATGGCGATTGCTGGCCTCTGGATCTTGAAGGGGGGGACGTTGGGCTGTTGGCGGGAAGGAGTTTCGATGCGGTGCTAGTGTTCAATTATTTGCACCGGCCACTATTCGATTCGCTGCGCGCCGCCGTTCGGCCGGGAGGTCTGATTTTTTATGAAACCTTCACGCTGCAGCAACGCAAGTTTGGCAGGCCTCATTCAGCCGCCTTCCTGCTGCGAGAGAATGAGCTCCGCGAGCACTTTCGGGATTGGGAAATACTGCACTATTATGAAGGTCAGCTTGCCAACCCGGCGCGGGCGATTGCGAATCTGATTGCGAGGAAACCCTGCTAGGGCACGAGCAGGCAATGAGTTGAACAGATGGGAACAAGAATAAGTAGAAGCATGGCCAAGCCTAAAATAATCTCACTAAATTTTGGTAGCGCTGGTGGCAGCCTGGCTCAGCCATTTAGCTGTGAAGTACGGCGCAGCAAACGCAAGACCCTGGCTATTTATATCAGTCACAGGAAGGTGGTCGTGCGCTGTCCCCTGCGTGCATCCGGACTCGAGGTAAGACAGTTTGTTAGCGCCAACCAACAGTGGATCGAGGAGCGTCTGCTGGAGGAGTCCCTGCGCGATAAGGAGCTGCTGCGGATTGAGAAAGGAGGCAATATTTTCTATCGTGCCCGGGAGCTGGAGATTGTATTCAAACAGGGGCGTAAACAGCGAATACTGATCAGCCCGGATCAGTTCATTATCCAGGGACACAAGCTCAACGCGGCCAAGGCCAGGATTCAGGTGGAAGACTATCTCATCGACAAAGCCAGTGAGTATCTGCTGCCCCGGGCCCGGGGGCTGGCCAGACACCTGGGGGTTCATCACAAGATCAAGGAAATAAAACTCAGAAAAACCAAATCCAAATGGGGGCACTGCACTTCAGCCGGCATCATCCAGTACAACTGGCTGATCATGCTGGCGCCATACAGCATCATTGATTACATGATTACCCACGAGGTTTGCCACCTGGTGCACATGGATCATTCGAAGAGATACTGGGCCCTGGTAGAGTCCATATGCCCGCGATGCGATCAGTATGTGGACTGGCTGAAGCGACACGAGCATCGGTTTTGGTTTTAAGGCCAGGTGCCCTCGGCTAACCGGCGTTTCAGCGTTTGCGAAACAACAGGTCCCATACGCCGTGGCCCAATTTTTGACCTCTCTTGGAAAACTTGGTGGCCGGCCGATTGGGGCGATCCCAGTAGCAGTTGCCCCCCTCTGCGTTTTCCAGCGTATCGATACCCTCCAGAACGTCCATCATGTGTTCTGCATAAGCCTGCCAATCGGTGGCGAGGTGGATAGTGCCACCGGCTTTCAATTTCGCGCCGGCCAGCTCGGCGAACCCCGACTGCAGCAGTCTGCGTTTGTGGTGTCGTTTTTTTGGCCAGGGGTCTGGGAAAAAAATCAACAGCCGGTCGATGCTGGCGCTGGCAAAACAATTCTGTAAGACCTCCTGGGCGTCGTGGCAGATGATGCGCAGGTTGGTCAAGTTATGCTCAGCAATACCATGGAGCAGTTTGCCGACACCGGGTCTGTGCACGTCGATGCCGATGAAACTGGACGCGGGTTGTTCCCGCGCCATCTGCAGAAGAGAATCCCCCATGCCGAAACCAATTTCCACAATCAGGCGTGTGCCTCCTGGGAATATTTCTTCCAGCGGCAACGGGGCCGCGTTGTAATCGATCCCATATTCAACCCAGTGTTGCTCGATCGCCGTGCGTTGGGAACGGGTGAAGCGGCCCGAGCGGATCACATAACTGCGTATGGGTCTGTTGCGCTCTGGTCTACTGGAGCTGGTCATGGCGGCTGCACCGACGAATTAGTGCGGAGAGCGGCGGGATTCAAACTAAAAAAAGGTGCCGTCGACGGGTGAAGATGCGCTGGCGTAGAGTCGACGTGGCATGCGTCCCGCCAGGAAAGCTTCCCGCCCGGACTCCACCGCCTTCTTCATGGCGGAGGCCATCAGCACCGGATCCCTGGCCTCGGCGATGGCGGTATTCATCAGCACCCCGTCACAACCCAACTCCATGGCGATGCTGGCATCGGACGCGGTGCCGACCCCGGCATCGACAATGATTGGAACCCCGGCATTTTCCAGAATAAGGCGGATATTGTGGGGGTTTCTGATGCCCAATCCAGAGCCGATTGGTGCACCTAATGGCATCACTGCAACGCAGCCAATCTCCTCCAGTCGCTTCGCGATCAAGGGGTCATCACTGGTATAGACCATTACCTCGAAATCATCGTTCACCAGTGTTTCCGCAGCGAGCAAGGTCTCGGTGACATTGGGGTACAAGGTTTTCTGGTCGCCGAGTACTTCCAGTTTTACCAGCTTGTGTCCGTCCAGCAGCTCTCTGGCCATGCGACAGGTTCGAACCGCATCGTCGGCAGTGTAGCAACCGGCGGTGTTTGGCAATATGGTGTACTTCTGCGGGGAGATAACTTCCAGCAGGCTGGGCTCATCTGCGTTCTGACCGAGATTTACGCGGCGAATGGCAACCGTAATAATTTCGGCGTTGCAGTTTTCCAGGGCCGCCAGATTCTCCTGGAAGTCTTTGTATTTCCCGCTACCAATGATTAGTCTCGAGGTATAGGATTTTCCCGCGATGACTAAATTATCTGCTGAGTTTGGGCTCATTACTTGTCCACTTCTGCTATTGGTTATCTAGCCACCGCCAATGGCTTGCACGATTTCGATGCTGTCGCCACCCTGCAGCAGGCATTGCTTGAAGCTGCTTCTCGGCACAATCTCTCCGTTGAGTTCAACCGCAATACGACCTCCGGTGATACCCAACTCTTGCAATAATTGTTGCAGGTTAGACTGGGCTTCAACTTCGTGCTGGCGGTCGTTAACAATAATTTGCATGAACTGATCTCTGATTCTGTTCTCGAATTAGCCGGGACCGGGAATTTCTCTGGTCACGCTCACAGGGCATTACGGGTTTATGCAGAGGTATCTTAGACTTCAAACTGCTGACTAAGCGCAAACCAGCACAGACAACCCCAGCCTGCCAGCAGCGCAAGACCCCCGATGGGAGTGATGGCGCCCAGCCATCTAATCCCCGTCACGCTCAATACGTAGAGACTGCCGGAAAACAGGATGATGCCTAGCATGAACAAATAGCCGCTGATTTTAGGCAGGACCGCGTTGGGAAAACTTAGCGCCAACAC
>JADFIJ010000019.1 GCA_022566775.1 Pseudomonadota bacterium
GCCAGGGACCCTTCATCGGCCCGGACCGGGGCAGCGAGTGGATACCCGTGGAGTTCGGCGACTTCTCGGAGATCACCTACACCCGCGACCTGAAAGCCGCGCCCCACGACCCCAACATGCTCTACGTGGCCATCGGAGCGGCCGCCCGGAGCAAGCAGGGCGCCCTCTACCGGAGCCGGGACCTGTTCAAGACCTTCGAGCGGGTGGACCGGGGCATCGCCCCCAACTCGACCATGATGACCGTGGCCGTTGACCCCCGGGCCCCGGACCACGTCTTCTGCAACTCCCGGGACGGCCAGGTGTTCGGTTCCCTGGACGACGGCGCGACCTGGACCACCTACGACCTGCCGGCCAAGGCCAAAGAAGTTAGAGCCCTGGCCGCCGGCTAGCGGGTGGGCGGTTCGACCGCGGTCAGATAGGAAAGGCCCTGGCGAGCACGTTATCTCGCCAGGACCTTTTGGGTTTCCGGTACTGCGGGTCGGGCGCTCCGTGCCCCTGCGGTAGCCCTGTCATTCTGAGTCCGCCGCCAGGCGGGGGAAGAATCTCGTCACTGCGCACCCTACCTGCTCCTGGGCAACGAGACCCTTCGCTTCACTCAGGGTGACAATGCAGAAGCACGGCCCCATGGAACCGGGATGCCCCTACGTTTCCGGACCCATCTCCACTGCTCAGGCCGTTTCTATCCCGGCAGCTTTATGTAAACCCAGTTCCTCGATGGCCATCTCGCGCATGCGGAACTTCTGGACCTTGCCGGTCACCGTCATGGGAAATTCCGTGGCCATCTTGACGTAGCGGGGGATCTTGTAGTGGGCGATCTTGCCCTTGCAGAACTCCCGGATCTCCTCGGCGTCGGCCGTCTCGCCGGGTTTGAGCATCACCCAGGCCATGACCTCTTCCACGAACCGCTCGTCGGGCACGCCGATGACCTGGACGTCGGCGATCTTGGGGTGGGTGTAGAGGAACTCCTCGACCTCCCGGGGATAGACGTTCTCGCCGCCCCGGATGATCATGTCCTTCAGCCGCCCGGTGATCCGGTAATAGCCTTCGTCGTCCACGGTGGCTAAGTCACCCGTGTGCAGCCAGCCTTCCTCATCGATAGCATCGGCAGTAGCCTCCTCCATTTCGAAGTAGCCGTGCATTATGTGGTAGCCGCGGGTGCAGTATTCACCCATTTCGCCAAAGCCGAGAGTAGCGCCAGATTCGACATCAATAATCTTGATTTCAACATGGGGCATGGGCGCCCCCAGGGTTGTGCCCTTATCCTCCGTGGTATCATCCGGGCTGGTCATGGAAGCTACTGGCGAACACTCAGTCTGTCCAAACCCGATAGTGAATTTGGCGCCCAGGGCCTGCTCAAATATTTCGACCAGGGCCGTGGGGACGGTAGATCCTCCGGAACTGAGCACCTTGACGCTGGAAAGATCCCGGCTTTCAAAGTCTGGATGTTCCAATATGGCATTCATCATGGTCGGCACTCCCACCATGGCATTAGCACCGTAGGTTTCAATTAATTCGAGAACCAGACCAGGCTCAAATACCTCAACCAGTACCTGGGTAGCCTTTCTGGATATGGCGCCGAGCACACACACACCACAGCCAGCGGTATGAAACAGCGGCATGAATGTCATCCATACCGAACCTTCATCCACATTCGCGCGCTCCAACGTATGGGCGGCATTGTTAACAAGGCCCTTATGATGCAACAGCGCTCCCTTGGGGAAACCAGTGGTACCGGAGGTATACTGGATCATCACCGGGTCCGCAGGCTTGACCGTTGGCAATAATTTGTCACTGCCGTGTGCCGTGGCCAGGAATTCACGCCATTGATCGAAGCAGATGATTTCCCTGAGCTCGGCACACTCCAGCTGCACCTGCTGTACTACTTTGAGCATTTGATTGCCACGAAACTCCCCGATTACGAAGATGCCGGCACTGCGGGATTGCTGTAATACATAAGCCACTTCTTTCGCTTGAAACGACGGATTAACGGTCACCACAATCAGCCCCGCCATGGCACAGGCGAATTCCAACATGATCCACTCGGGTATATTCGGCGCCCAGATGGCAATTCTCTCTCCTGGCTCGAATTTGAGGGTTAATGCCCGTGCCGCTTCGAGTGATTCAGCATAGAGTTGCCCATAGGTCCATTCACGTCGACCGGCGGGATCGCTAACGCCGGCGACTAAGGCAATTCGATTCGGTACGGTATCTGCCGCCTCTTTGAGAAGCTCGCCAAGGGTGATATCACGCAATGGGGGGATCGACGGTCCGGCGCAGTAAGCTCTATTGTCTGACATACTTAGACCTTTTTTTGTGGACAGGTTGCCTGCCCAATCTGTGCATCCGATATTTCAATATCAGCAAACACTTGTATTAACAAGAAGAGGACAACAGGGGACACCTAGTAATTTATGTGGGTGTCCAGTTTGTTGTTATGTGGCGGTTGGCACATTGGTTTGATTATGAACCGAAACTATTCCAGCTGCCAACAAACAAGCAAACATGATCTTAATTGGCCAACCCTCAGTTATTGGAGATGCTCCTGAAACTGCGCTGACCGCGTAAACAATCAGCAATAGCACTAGTCCTGCAATTAGGTTCGAACGCGGTCTAATTAAAGAACGAATGCCGAGAGTGAGGAATAAGGACCCCAATACAAGGCTGGCGATTTTTATTCTAAGCTCCGGATGTGGATTTGCCGGTGTAAATGGGAGAATAAAGTGAATAAGAACCAGCACAAAAAGAACGCCTTTTGCGAGGAAAGCTAAAATTCTCATTTGAAATACTCTAGTCACATAACGCTTTTAATAAAGAGTGCGCGTAGCGCATCTCCTTGATTTGTTTGTTATGCGGTGCTTTCACCGAATCTCCTCACCAGTCAATCCTTAGATGACACAAAAAGTGCTATAAGAGTAATCATGCCGCCATATCGAAAAGCGGACTGGAGAACCGGGCCTAGCATGGATTCGGAACGCCACAATTCGAACCAGCTTTCAGCAATGACGATGAAGCCGCCAAACAACATAATCATGGCGATTGCACATCCAGTCAGGGCAACTTCTTTAGCTGAAATGTATGCTGCCAAATCTGATTCTTGCGCCCGCCACATTCCAATCGCACCAATGCTGCACAAAGTGCCGGTAGCCAATTTCGACACAATGATGAAAAACGCACCTATCCAAATTACTAACGAGTTAGAAGTTGCCTGCCAGCTCTCAGCTCCTCCGGCAATAGTAGTCATTGATGTGGCAGCGCCGATGGCTCCGATTGTCCCGTCCCAATCAATGACATTCTGAAATGCACCTATGAAGCCCCAAAGTGCAACGGTTAAGATCATTATTGATTTAGCTCTTTTTAGCATCAAACTCCTCCTCAATAAATTCAGATGAGCCAACATTCATTAGCCGCACATCACGACGTCAGCAGTGCCGTATAACATTTGTATATGTAGTTCGCGCGGTATTGAGTTCCGCCTGACGTTTAGTTTACCTGCCAACTCTTTCATTTCAACCAATAAGTATAGAAATCCACTTTTGAGGCAGATGAGATACCGTGGGTCACGAGTATCCCAAATAGGGGGACCCTCTCTATACCCAATAGGAGGATTCTCGGTATTTTCAGGCCGCCCTTGTCTATCCCTCTGAAAGTTATCGGTTTTTACCCAATATTCTGTTGGGAAAGCGAGTCAAACTGCCAATTTCGAGTAGAACTGGGCAATTTCCTTGGCCTTCAACTATCTTTATATTCTTACATCAATCGAATTGGAGGACGCCTCCCAAATGGCCAGTCAATTTATTGAAGAGTTGCGCTCCGGTTTCCGCGTGCGTGGCTATAGCCCGTATACCGAAAAAACCTATCTGCTGTGGATACGTCAATTTATTCGCTTTACTGGCAATGTCCACCCGATAAACGTACATCTTTCTCAGATCGGCGCCTATCTCACTTATTTGGCAAGTAGAACAAAGAGTCAGTATCAATACGCAAAAAACAGCCCTTAATGCCATTGCCTATCTATTTGAGAAGCATCTACAGCGGAAGATGGGGAATCTGGGATTCAAATTAGCGAGCAAACAACGGACTTTACCCACCGTTCTATCCATAGAAGAAGTCAGATCAGTACTGGCTCAGTTAGATGGCCGCAACAAATTAATACTGCAGCTGTTGTACGGTAGTGGACTGAGGGTGGGCGAATGCCTACGTCTGCGAGTGCAGGACATTAATTTGGACCGATTCGCGCTGACAATACATAATGGAAAGGGACGTAAAGATCGTCAGACCTTGTTGAGCACTCAGCTCAAGCTTGTATTGGAATCGCAAATAATCGCTGCCATCAAAATTCAGCAAAGGGATAGCGAAAATGGGGTGGGTAGTTCGATGACACCTGCGTTGAGCCGTAAATACCCGAACGCTTTCAAATCCCATGCTGCATATATCTTTCCTGCCAGTAAACTTTGCATTCATCCACTAACGGGAGAAGTATGTCGCCATCATTTACATCCTACCGTTGTTAGAAAATTCATCAGTGTAGCGGTCAGCTCAGCTGGTTTAAAACGAAAGCATGTAACGTCGCACACGTTCAGGCATTCCTTTGCTACGCATATGCTGGCACACGGAGCTGATATACGAACTGTGCAAGAGCTGCTGGGGCATAACGATGTATCAACGACTCAAATCTATACCCATGTTTTGGGCCGGCACTACGCAGGAACCAGTAGCCCGCTCGATAGTATTTGAATATGACTTGCATGGTCGGTTCATGCATTCATACATAACGAAGGCGCCGGTGTTGTCTTACAGGCTTGGCATGGGCATGCGACATAATATTCGCAAAGGGAATTACCAGATGAAGGATCTCCATCGTGTCGATTTATGGATATATAGATTGATTAATCAAGGGCTTACAAGGGTTAACTGGAGGCAGCAAGGAGCTATGTGAGGCACCCCTAGCATTATCATAAAGGCACTGAGCATCTGGCCGCAAAGCCCACGACACTGGGTATTATCGCCGTGTAAAAGGAGGAGGCCGTCTACTGGAATATGGGGGATTCCAGCAGTTTGGAAGTATTGGAGCCAGGCCTTTAATTGCACGATATATCTGCAATCAACGCCTGCAATTAAAGGCCTGCCCCTGTCATTCTTCGACCCGCCTGGCTGAACCTTAGTCCCTTAGCCCAAAAGTGTAGACCACATTACCCGATGCCATGGACACAAACTGCTGGCCATTAACCGCGTAAGTAATCGGTGCGGCATGGACGCGCCTGCCCAGGGAGATATGCCAGAGTTCTTCGCCGGTGGCCGCATCCAAGGCGAAGAAGTAGCCATCGGCACTGCCGGTAAACACCAGGCCACCTGCGGTGGTGGTGATGCCTGCAGAAGAGCGCGGCATGATCGGGAATTCCCATTCGATTTCCGCCGTGACTGGGTTGATGGCGCGGATAGAACTGTGGAAAGCATCCATGGGCTGTTTGTAACTACCGCCACCACCGGTGAAACGCTCGCCAACTTCATATTCTTCATCACGCTTGAAGAATTCCTGTTCGCCATCGAAGGAGGTGACGTAGAAAAGCCCGGTCTGCTGACTGTAGGCTGGTGAATACCAGTTGGTCCCCCCGGTGATGGGTGGCGATACCATGATGCCCTCGTAGGTGGGCTCCATACCCGGTACTCGAATCGGTCTGCCATTGACGTCCAGTCCCTGGGCCCAGGTCTGGGTGGCGAAGGGCTTGCCGATCATGAAGCGCCCGTTGGAACGATCGATAGTGTAGAAAAAGGCGTTGCGGTTGGCCCACATCATGACTTTTCGAGTGCGGCCCTCGAACTCGATGTCGGCGAGTATCGGCACCTGGATAGCGTCGTAGTCGTGTACATCGTGGGGCGTAAACTGGAAATGCCATACCAGTTCCCCGGTGTCGCCGTTCAGCGCCATGGCCGCATCGGAATAAAGGTTATCGCCGAGACGGGCGTCTCCGTTCCAGTCCGGTCCGGGATTACCAGTACCCCAGTAAATCAGGTTTTCATCCGGGTCATAGGCGCCGGTAATCCAGGTGGCGGAACCACCGGTTTTCCAGGAGTCACCGGACCAGGTGTCATTACCGGGCTCACCTTCTCCGGGAATCGTATAGGTGCGCCATTCCAGTTCCCCGGTCTCGGCGTTATAGGCATCGATAAAGCCACGGATGCCGAATTCGCCACCGGCGATGCCGGTAACGACCTTGTCTTTGACGATGAGGGGGGCTGCGGTCTTGCTATAGCCTTCCTCGTAGTTTGCAACGGTTACATCCCATAACACGTTGCCGGTGCGGGCATCGATAGCCACCAGGTGTGCATCCAGGGTACTCATGTACAGGGTTTCACCGAGGATAGCTACGCCACGATTATTACGACCGCAACAGATGCGCAGGTCATCTGGCAGTTCGTGATCGTAACGCCAGTACTGGCGGCCGGTTGCTGCGTCCACGGCAACCAGGTTGCTCGGCGCCTCGGTGATAAACATGATGCCGTCGACAACCAGGGGCACAGTTTCGGCGCGATCGATGACCGGAATCTGGTAGGCCCATTTCAATTCCATTGTCGACACGTTTGAGGTGTTGATCTGGTCCAGCTTGCTGTAGCGCTGGCTGTCCAGGGTGCCGGAATACATCAACCAGTTTTCCGGTTCGTCGCTGGCATTGAGGAGCCTCTCCCAGGTGATGGGAGAGAAGGCCGGGGTGATTACAGTCTCGAAGGGGTCTTCCTGGGCAAATATTGGCATTGATAGACATAGTGTAATCAGCAGGCTTGCAATCTTATTCATGCTTAGATCTCCTTTCTCAACGAGAACATATAGGCCACAAGGTCGTCCAGGTCGCTCTCGGTCAATGTCTGTGCATAGCTTGGCATAGTCGATTCCTCGACCCGTTCGACGGATTCAATTCGGGTCTTGGGGTATGACCAGAGGTTGAAATCGTTGTCCATGATGCGCAGGGAAAAGCTGTCCTCATTCATGCGCAGACCTTCCCTGTAGCTGCCGTCGGTGCCGGTTATCTTCATGGTCCACCAGCGCGGTGCCACGTCTTCATGGGGGTTGATGAGGTCGCTCATCAACTCCTCCGGATCGCGACGCTCGCCGACGCGGCTCAAGTCAGGTCCCAGCCGTCCACCTTGGCCGCTAACCATGTGACAACTGTCGCAGTCGCCGCGGCCGGTGAACACCAAGGCGCCGGATGTTGACGAGCCACTCAGGTTGACATTGGTTGGGTCGATGCTCAGAGAATCCACGTAAGCGACCAGTTGCCACACCTGCGAGTCTGGTAAATCGGCCGCCACCGGCAGCATGGCCGTGCCGGCAATGCCTTCCCGAAGGATATTGAAGATGCCCACATTAGTGCTGGCGCGGGATAGTCTACCGGTGAGGTCCGGTGCGCCAGTCTCGTCGTTGCCCTTGGCATCGAAGCCATGGCAGCGGGAACATTGCCGTTCGAAGTAACGTTCGCCCTGGCTGATGTCGTAGCCAGTGTTGTAGAGATTGCCTGCATCTTCCGCCATAGCGGGCAGGCCAGAGAGGAAAATACTGATTGCCCCCGGTGCCAGCAACCATTTCCACCAAAACCTTGAGTTAAAGCCCATGCTCACTCCTTTGTATTTGTTGTGTTGGTGAGGGATGCTAGTGTAACACCCGCATGATTCGTTGCAATTGACATGTGGCAGCCGGTCCGGTGGGCACCGGGCTTGAGTCGCCAGCATTCTAGCTGTCGGCTGCCGCCATGCTCATCATCAAGAATCCGGTGAAGGCGGCGCTGTTCGGTGACAGGCTCGGGTCCACCTTGGTTTTCATCTCGTTGAGGATGTCCCGGTACTCTGCATAGAATGCCCATGAAGGTTGGGGTCGGTACTGCAAGGAATTCAATTCAAAGTGTGCGATGACCCCTTTGGTGGTGGTGGGTTTAACAAAAATCTCCTGCTGTGGGTGAAAGTAGACCGGTATGATGCTGATCAAGGACCACTTGGCCAGTTTGTACATCAATAGCAGGTCGAGTATTTTTTCAAAGCCCCCGCGCTCGTCACCGTGTAATTGCGCCTTCAGGCCGGCGACCAGTTGGTTCTTTTCTTTCGGCGTAAGAGAATTGGCAAAATCTCTGAATCTAGGCTTTTCGAACACCGAAATCATGGAAGAACGGCCGATGGTTTTTATCATATTGTCGATGATGTCGAGGGTATCTCTGAAATTCTTGCGGGCAAAACACGCCTGGGTAAAGGTGATCATCTTGTCCACCTTGTGTTTCTTGCCGATGGCCTGAATCTCGGGATCGGCAAAACCGCCGGGATATCGATTCAGGAACCATCGCTCGGCTTGGTGTAATCTTTCTGAATTCATTATTTACCTGCGGATAGCGGGACTGGTGAGAGATGGCGCCGGATGATTCTGGTCCAGGTCTGCGGCGTGATGGTTAATCGGCATTCGTCGCCGCTTTCTTCACCCGGATTATTTTACCGTCGATGGCCCTGCCGTTTAAATTTTTCATAGCAGCCTTGGCCTCTCCCGCCTTGGGCATCTCGACGAAGGCGAATCCCTTGGAGTCGCCGCTTTTTTTATCTAAAACCAAATTGCAAAACTGCACGGTGCCATGGGCGGCAAACAGAGCCTGTAGTTCGGTTTCGGTGGTTGATCGAGCAAGATTGCGGATGAGTAGTTTCATTATTGTTTCCGTGTCAGCTGTCCTGTCAATCCTCTGGATTTAAAACTACTGTGCATTCGCAGAGCGCTGGTCATGCTTGCTCAGTTCGGCAAGTAGTTGTAGTCCATCCAGGTTTGGAATGATTCCGTCCTCGTTGCCCTAGTCCGCTGTATCTCGCTGCCGTTTTTTATTGCTTGCCGCCGCTGCCGATTCCAGCAGGCACGCTCGCCTGATTTCTAGCAGTTTCGTTTCGCCCAGCCTTCGCATCAGTTCAATGTTGCGGCGAGGTATTTGTTCAACATCGGGATATCCGGAGATAGCTCTTTCCAGGCTCGCCTCCCGCAGCAAATGTAACATAGGGTAGGGCGATCGGTTCGTGTAATTCTCGGCGGCGGCGGGATCGCTGCCTTCAAACTGATAGTCTGGATGAAAGCTGGCGATCTGGTAGATGCCTTCCAATGCCATTTGTTTTATTAATGCTTCGGCGTAATTCAGGAATTGATTGTACGCATCAAATTCCCGCAGGACTTCGGGATGAATCAGCAGTGTGGTTTCGATGCGCCGATTACTATTGAGTAATTCGAGTTCCGCCTGTAATTCAGCCAGGAGCAATTCTTCAGAATTCGCAGCCGACACGGCGAAGCGGACACGATTCCCGATCAGTTCTGTTTTGGCGAACGGACACAGATTCATGCCGACGACGAAGCGGTCTACCCAATTCCGGACGACTGCCACTATCTTGCTTGCATCGAAGGTGCTATCCATCTGCCGTCAGATGTTACGGTATTCTCCGGCCGATGACAGCACTGGGGTTAACACATTGGCGTTGGCCGGCTTACAGGATCTCAGGTTCAAGCCGGACCCAGGGAGATCGGAATGTCCAGACTAAGGTCCGGCGAGGACTTCGATGCGCAGTGCCGGCAGCATGCGTCGGCTTCGCCAATGCAGCGAGTCAGTTTTCTGGATTAAGCGTACCCCCAGTGGCAGGATTGGCCACTGTTATGGTTTGCTCCTGGCCCCGAAGACTACTCTTCTTTCGTGAGCACCGCGCAATACGCAGTCGCTGTTTCTTCGGTCACATTCGTGTAGCAGTACTCGAAAACAGTCGGATTCTCGAACCATATCAGACCGTTGCCACCGGTACTGGTAACAAACATCGCCTCGAGGCCGTTCGAACGAATTGAGCCCCACACACTGATACCGGCAGAGGAGCCAGACGTATCCGAGCTCTGAGACCTGCCGATGAATGTTTCCCCATCTTGATAATCAACTGTGAAGACCAGCTCTGATTCAGAAATTACCGCACCGCCGCTAGATACTTGACCTGATGTGCCGGAAGTTACCACACGGATATTGCCGACCCAACGGCCCTCCATGTTCGGGTACTCTGCAGAGATCGCAGATTGAGTAAAGAGAAGCAGTACTGCTGCACTTATGCGACATAAGCTCGTAGCCATATTCGCCTCCAATCTTTGTCTTTTACCCTACTACTTCTAGTCCTTATTGCAGCCTTAATCAAGGGAAATATAGCGAAGATCTGCCACGCGGCAGCCTGTTAGATGATATGCCCAATCCATCTGCCGGCGAGCATGACCCCGGACCAGGTGAGCAGCGACAGGCTGCCAATTACCTTCAGTTGTGTGGGGGTAGCGACCGTCGTGTCCCACTGTTGAATCTGCGAGTACACCCGGAAATGGAAATAGGCCATGTTGACACCGGCCAGTAGCAATAAGAACATTTTCCACTGAAACGCGGGATTGACGACATGGGAGGCGGCACGGGTAATGAACATGCCCACGCCGGTAATGGTAGCGACTATGAATGCTCCCCAAGACCAGGGTATCAGTTCTTTAGACAGGGTGGTGATGGCGTAGTTGGTGGCAGCCAGTCCGATCAGGCGCAGGTCCACCATCAGGATGGAGCCGACGACGAAGCTAGCCGCAATGACGTGAATGGATTCAAGAAATGGAAACCACGCGGTGCCACCAATCTCCCAGGAGATGGGCCAGTTTTCGATATCGATCCAGAACGGTGCGCGGAGTAATTCCATCATGATAATTTTTACGCCGGAAAGTAAATGTACTCCATGTAGGCAATCCATCTCCCCGCCATGGCTACCATAATCCACAACCCCAGAGACAGGAGTGCAATGCCGCGGGCCGCCCACAGACGTTTCGAATTTAATTCCCAATAGTCATGCTGGCGTCTGCTCATTAAATAGAAGAACAGGGTTAACAGAATCGCTGGAATCAGGAAGCTTAGCTTCCAGCCGAATACCGGGTTGTTGAAATACCGATTGGGTCTGGCGAACAGGAAGAAGCTGCCGGAGACAAAATTGGAGGCCAGCGCCCACCACAGCCAGGGCATTAAGCGCGTGGTCATTTCCGAGATCTTCTGGCTGGGGACAGCGAGGCCGAGGATGCGCAGATCCAGTATCACGACGGAGCCCATGACGACGGCGATGCCGAGTATGTGCACGGTCTGAATGATGGGCGGAAAGCCGGGAATGTTGCGCAGTGCCCACAGCGCGCCATCTTGCAGAAAACTTCCTGCGATTAATCCGCCAATACTGGTAAAAAATTCTGGCAAAATTCAGCCTGTTTTTCTTATTGCTACTAGTCTATCGGCTAACAGTGCTTATCTGTAACCGCGCCCTCTGAAGCTGACGTCACCGTCGCCGCATATTTTGCCAGCACACCGCGAGTATAGCGGGGCGCCGGTTTCTCCCACTGTGCCAGGCGGGCGGCGATTTCTTCGTCATTGAGATCCAACTTTACCTCATTGGTCTCGGCATCGATGGAAATCCGGTCTCCGGTCCGTACAATCGCGATCGGGCCGCCTTCGAAGGCCTCCGGGGTCACATGTCCTACGACGAAACCATGTGATCCGCCAGAAAACCTGCCATCTGTAATCAGTGCCACGTCATTGCCCAGGCCGGCTCCCATGATGGCGGCAGTTGGACTGAGCATTTCACGCATACCCGGCCCGCCCCTGGGACCTTCGTAACGGATGACCAAAACATCGCCCTTGACCACGGTGCCATCCAGCACTCCCTGCAGGCATTCTTCTTCGGACTCGAACACCCGGGCACTGCCGGAAAAACTCAGGCCTTCCTTGCCGGTGATCTTCGCCACGGCGCCGCCTGGTGCTAAATTACCTTTTAAAATAACAAGATGGCTATCTTTCTTAATGGGATTGTCTAATGGTCTGATGATGTCCTGACCGGCTGGATAAGGCGCTACATCTGCCAGGTTTTCCGCAATGGTCCTACCCGTGACAGTCATGCAACTGCCGTCCAGCATGCCAGCTTCCAGCATCGTCTTCATCAGCGGCTGGATACCGCCAATCTTGATGAGTTCGGACATCAGGTATTTTCCGCTGGGCTTGAGGTCCGCCAGCATGGGAGTTTGCCTGCCGATCGTGGTGAAGTCGTCCAGTTCCAGCTTCACCTTCATGGTGTGGGCCATCGCCAGCAAATGCAGCACCGCGTTGGTGGAGCCGCCGAGTGCAATCACCACCTTGATGGCATTGTCGAAGGCGGCGCGGGTCATGATGTCGGACGGCTTAATATCATGCTCGATCAGGTGCATGATGGCTTCGCCGGCCTGCAGGCAATCGTCGATCTTTTCCTGGGAGATCGCATCCTGTGCGGAACTGTTGGGCAGGCTCATGCCCAGAGCTTCGATGGCGGAGGCCATGGTGTTCGCGGTATACATGCCGCCACAGGAGCCGGGGCCAGGAATTGCAGTTTCTTCGATTTGTTTGAGCTCGATATCAGAGACTTTGCCCGCGGCGTGCGCGCCCACTGCTTCGAATACAGAAATGATATTGGTGTGCTTGGGTCCGGGTTGAATCGTGCCCCCATAAATAAAAATTGCAGGCCGATTGAGCCTGGCCATACCCATGAGCAGGCCTGGCATGTTCTTGTCACAACCGCCGATCGCAATGATGGCGTCGTGGCCCATGCAGCCAGAGACAGTTTCGACCTCGTCGGCGATGACTTCGCGGGAGACCAGCGAGTACTTCATGCCCTCGGTGCCCATGGAGATGCCGTCGGAGATCGTGATGCAGCCATAGATGATGCCTTTGCCGCCCGCTGCATCGGTGCCCTTGTTCACATCTTCGGCCAGTTTGTTGATATGCATATTGCAAGGAGTGACCATACTCCAGGTGGACGCGATGCCGATTTGGGGCTTCGCGAAGTCGGCATCTTCGAAACCGACGGCACGCAACATAGCGCGGCTCGGGGCCTGGGTCACGCCATCGACTACGATCGAAGAATATTTTCGCAGGTTTTTGTTTGTCATATAGGTACTACCTTCAGCGCTGCTTGGGACAGTTTTGCTGCGTGTCGATCGCTCGGTTCCAGCCCAAAATCGATCGCTAATATACACCACGGCGCCGTTCGCCGCACGACTCTTTAATGACCATCTCGACTGCGCTACGGCGTGCCTGTTGCCGAGGGGCGAAATTCGCAAACGCTGGCTAGCCAGGTATGGGGGTTCTTGTCTGTTTTCTTGCTGTGCGCTGGTTTAGGGTTCAGGCAAGCTCTGCCACTTCAACACGATCCCGACCATTATGCTTCGCCGCGTACAGTGCCTGGTCGGTCGATTCCAGGAATGCATGGGAGGCATCCTGCTGGGTGGGGATACAACTAGAAACACCCATGCTCAGCGTCAGCTTGCCCTGGGGGCTACCCCCATGCTCGAGCGCGGCGCCGTGTATGGCCGCGGTTATGTCTCTGGCGATTCTAACTGAGCCGTCGAGGTCGGTAGCCGCCATGACCACGGCAAATTCCTCACCCCCGATCCTGGCGCAGAGGTCAGTGCCCCGGCTCGCCACATCACGAATCAACTGCGCGACCCTAATCAGCGCTTCACCCCCTTTGGGGTGACCATAGTGATCGTTATATTCTTTGAAAAAATCAATATCTATCAGGATCAGGCCCACAGGCTGGGAAGAGCGCACCGCATTTTGCCAGACATCATCCAACCACTCATCAAACCCCCGACGATTCGCCAAATCTGTCAGGGCATCGGTCTTGGACAAGGCGTCCATTTGCAGACGCAGCTTCAAGCCCTCAAAAACGTGCTTTCCAGGCGCGACACGGCGATCAACAGCACCGCGACGTAGAGAATTACCATGCCGGCGAGCACGTCCTGCACACGCCCGCCATGAGTACCCGGTACTCAGCGGAATCCGGCCAGATGATAAACACCGTCGCTCCCCAGAATGCGGTGTGAACAAAGGCCAGTGCGGACTGAAGTCTGACCCAGGCGGGCAACGCAGCGTCGTCGATTGGCCAGCGAGCGACGAATTGTCTCGCCGCGACGAACCTGGCGACCGCTGGCGTCGCGTTCGTTGTCGGTGCTCGCTTCCACATACAGCGAATATAACAGATATGCCTGCCTCTCCGCTTGCAGTGGCGCCACGGCGACCTGCCCATGGAATGGCAGTGTACGCAGAGCCTTGGACCTGGTGAACGGCTTGCAACAGCGTTTGCAATTGCACGCAAACAGCGTGTATTCGGCGACTACGGTAATTAGATGATGAAGTCCGAAAACGGCCAGTATTTATGCGAATAAGGAGTATGATCACGGCCAGAGAATTGAATTTTTCACCATTGTCAGCACAGCAGGATTACGCTTGTTACTCAACAGCGATGAATATGAAGACGCCCGCCAGAGTCGGGATCCTCGCTTCGACGGGCGTTTTTTTGTCGGCGTGTTGACCACGGGTATCTACTGCCGGCCAATTTGCCCGGTGCGGATTCCGAAGAAAGAAAACATCCAGCTCTATCGTTCGGCCGCCGGCGCCGCCGAGGCCGGCTTCCGGCCCTGTCTGCGTTGCCGACCGGAGTCGTCACCGGGTACACCGGCCTGGATCGGCGCGCCATACAAGGTGTCCAGAGCCCTGCAATTGATCGCGAAGGGGGTGCTGGACGAGGGCTCTGTGGACGCGCTTGCCGCCCAACTGTCGATTGGGCCGAGGCAGCTGACTCGCCTGTTCCAGCAACACGTGGGTGCGTCTCCGGTGGCGGTCGTACAAACCCAGCGCCTGCATTTTGCGAAGAAACTCATCGACGAAACCAGCTTGCCCCTGTCCGACGTGTGCTTCGCGGCAGGCTTCGGCAGTGTGCGTCGCTTCAACGCGGTGTTTCAAAACACCTATGGACGCTCGCCGCGACAACTGCGTGCCCGCCGCAAACAGGACGACGCAGCAGCGGGCGGCACGATCGAGGTACGCCTTGCCTACCGCCCCCCGCTGGACTGGCAAGCGATGTTGAATTACCTGGAATATCGCAAAATCCCAGGGGTGGAAACAATCGATTTCGCAGCGAATGCCTATGCACGCACGATTGTGGTTGACGGCCAGGCCGGCGACATTCGAGTGCAGTTCTCCGATGCCGGCAATTTCGCGCGCTTGCAGATCAATTTCCCGGACACGCGCCACCTGTACCACATTGTCGAGCGGGTTCGGCTGCTGTTTGACCTCAAGGCAGACAGTGAGGAGATCGATCGATTCTTCGGCCAGGACAAACTGTTAAAGCAGGTGGTAAAGAAAAATCCCGGCACCCGGGTCACTGGTTGCTGGGACGGCTTCGAAGTGACGGTGAGGGCGATACTGGGACAGCAGGTCACCGTCAAGGCAGCGACCACGCTCGCCGGTCGGGTTGCCGATCGGCACGGCAAGGTCTACGCGAGCGCGAATCCACAACTCAGCCGCACGTTTCCCAGTGCCGGGGACCTGGCGGATGCAGACCTGGATGGCATCGGTATCGTCGGTCAACGCATCGATGCAATTCACGCCGTGGCGACGAAGATAGCTCGCAACGAAATCGGCTTCGACGGCGTGTTGGAAACCGACGCCTTCGTGGAGTCTATCTGTGAGATCAAGGGGATAGGGCAGTGGACGGCGCACTATATTGCGCTGCGGGTTCTGAATGATCCGAACGCCTTTCCCCACTCGGATTTGATTCTGCGCCGGGCGGCGGCACCCCAAGGTGAGACCTTGACACCGAAACGCCTGCTGGCGCGAGCAGAAGCGTGGAAACCATGGCGGGCCTATGCGGTGATTCTGCTGTGGAAGCACTACCAACAGAGCGTGCGTGACAACAAGTGAATGGCTCACTGAGTCTAAAAACGTGCACCCGGGGCCGCGCAACGGATTTGCAAACCACGACGAAGTTTAAACACTATTTGAATACTTCAGGATTAGCCGATCATGACAACCTACTATGACTATCACAACACCGTTATTGGCAAGCTGCTCGTTGCTGGCGACGGCAACTATCTGAGCCTGCTCGGCTTTCCCCAGGGCAAGATGCTGAAACGCCACGAAAAGCAATGGCTTAAGGATCCTGCGCCGTTTAAGGAAGTCAAGTTTCAACTCGACGCCTACTTCGCCGGAGAGTTGCAGGAATTTGACTTGCCCCTGCTGCCGACGGGTACGCGTTTTCAAGAGCGTGTGTGGCAGGCCCTGACTGAAATACCCTATGGAGAAACCTGGAGTTATGGGCAACTGGCGAGGCATATCGGCAAGCCCAAAGCGTCACGGGCGGTGGGTGCGGCGAATGGAATTAATCCCATACCGGTGATCATTCCCTGCCACCGGGTAATCGGCAGTTCGGGCAAGCTCACGGGCTTCGGCGGTGGACTCGAGACGAAGCAGTACTTACTGAAGCTCGAATCTGAGGCGCTTGCCCCAGAATTCAATTTCGCCTGAACCGGTCTCGACATCGCCTGCCCCCGGAACTTTCTCCATCTGTTTCGGTCTAGGTTCACAGGGTTCCTGTGTCTGCAATAGTCAGGCAAGGCAGCGTTCACGTTCAGGGTTCGGCATGGGTGCAGCATGGCATTCGACAGCGACATCCCGCTTGGGGAAGGGTTGCCAGACGACCTTGATGACGCGTTGCGTAGTCGCCGCGCGTCTGACCAAGCTGCTGGTAATCGTCTTAACCTGACCGTCGCTCTGATGGTCAGTGTTTCCATCCACCTGCTGTTGGCATTTATATTCTTGCAGCTGTCCCTAGGCTCCATCGAAAACCCTACACCAGTGCTGCCATCGACGGTGCAGATTAGACTGTTACCACCTGCAGTGCGCGAGCCGATACAGCGTGCAGATCCCGAGTTGGAAACTGATGTCGTCTCGAGTGATAAGCCGCTGCAGGAGTTTCAGGAACCACAGCGTGAACAGGCTACTCTCGAAGAACCCGTACCGACTGCACTCGTGGATATCCCTGCCGTCGATGTCACCCCCGGGCCATCGACGCCGGCCGACCCAGTTCATCCAGGGGTATTTGCACCGTCGATCGTGACCGTGATTGAAACGATCCAGGCACTCGATGCGAGCCAGGCGGCGCGTTATTGGAGCAGTGACTGCAATCGCCTGGAAGCAGAAGTGGGCCTTCGCGACTGCGAACCGAGGGATCACAACGACTATGCACTTCTCGAACGTAATCGTACCTACGAGACGCTGAATCCAGTGCGGCAGTTGACTCGCGCGCAGAGGTCTCTCACCACGGTCTCTCGACAGGCACCGGCGTTGGTAGCCCGACTCGGAACCAGCAACATTGCGCCTGCGCTCGCTCAATATCTGATCCAGGAAGTTGAAGCTGGGATTACGCAGCTTGCCGACCCAGGTAACAGGGGAGTACAACATATGAGTCGATTGGATATGAGCCCGGCGGCGGTGATGGCGCGAAGAATTCTGGAAGATCCCTGGGTCTTGAGCAGAACCAAGCAACTGCGACAACGCAGAGTACACGCAAATTAATTTTTAATTTGCGAAGCGTTTATTCGTGAACAGACGGAGCTGCAGGCATACTTCAGCTGCGCAAAATTAAAACTAGATCAATCCAATTCTATGGCGATATAATACGCCCGCTTTCCAATCGGAAATAACACACGAGGTAATGCCAATGGATCTGCTCAGCCCCATGGGAGATCAGGCCTGATTTGATAGCGCGACGCGCTATCGCAACATCCGGTCACACCATCTCATCTGCTTTGTCTACTGACATCTTTAGCCGGAAACGCTAAATATGTTCGTGTCGGAATTAGCCCGACACCTTATCGCACGACGGCAACACCAGGCCCCCCAAATCTCCAATGACAGCTCATAGCAAACACAGTTTGCTGTGCCGATTTGCTTTACCTCCTGGAACTTGAAAATGGCAACACAAAAAATTGAAACCCCCTGGCAGCTTTTCAAGCAGGCGGTCGCCGGCGACACGGAAATCGACTACACCCAGGGATCGATCGCGCGGGTTACACTGCTGCTCGCCATTCCCATGATTCTGGAAATGGCGATGGAGTCTGTGTTTGCCGTCGTCGATATTTTCTTCGTGGCAGGCCTCGGCACCGAGGCGGTGGCGACGGTGGGGCTCACGGAAGCGATGATCACCTTACTGTATGCGGTGGCGATTGGCTTGAGCATGGGAACCACCGCCATGATTGCGCGGCGTATAGGTGAAAAAAATACCGCCGCGGCTTCTCTTGCTGCAGGTCAGGCGATCTGGATTGGTGTGTTTGTGTCGGTGTTTGTCGGTCTGATCGGGATTTTCTACGCGCGCAATATTCTCATGCTCATGGGTGCCGACGAAATTGTATTGGAGACTGGCGAAACCTATACGCGGCTGATGTTTGGTGGCTGTTTCACGATCGTGTTTCTGTTTCTGGTGAATGCGATATTTCGTGGTGCCGGTGATGCCAGCCTGGCCATGCGGGCGTTGACCCTGGCAAATTGCATCAACATCGTCCTCGACCCTTGTCTGATTTACGGTTACGGACCGTTTCCTGAGCTTGGCTTAACCGGTGCTGCCGTCGCCACAAATATTGGTCGTGGGGTCGGTATGATGTACGGGCTTTATTATCTCTGTAGCGGCAGGGGGCGAATTCACCTGCACCTGCAACACCTGAAGATACAACTCCCGGTCGTGATCTCCCTGTTGCGCATTTCCGCTGGTGGTGTCTCCCAGTTCCTGATAGCGACCGCGAGTTGGGTATTCCTGATGCAGATTGTTTCCGGATTTGGCAGTGAGGCGGTTGCCGGTTATACCATCGCCGTGCGGGTCGTGATGTTCAGCATCTTGCCGGCCTGGGGATTGAGTAACGCGGCGGCGACTCTGGTGGGGCAAAACCTGGGGGCAGGATTGCCCGAGCGCGCCGAAGCCACGGTTTGGAAAATCGTGAAATACAACTCGATCTATATGGGCATTGCCTCGGTGCTGATGTTGCTGTTTATCCATCCGATCGTCGAATTCTTTACCCAGGAGCCGGTGGTGGTGGGCTATGCTGTGCAATGCCTGCGCATATTTGCTGCCGCCTTCGTGGCCTGGGGCGCCGGCATGGCCATCATCCAGGCCTTCAATGGCGCCGGTGATACCATGACCCCGACCTGGATCAACCTATTCTGTTTCTGGGTAGTGCAGGTGCCGCTCGCGTATACCCTGTCGCTGGGTCTGGGCCTCGGTCCGGTGGGTGTTTTCTGGTCGGTGTTTGTAGCGGATATCCTCACTGGTATAGTAGGCTTCCTGGTCTTTCGGCGCGGCAAATGGAAGCTGCGCATGGTATAACAATTGATTACGTCGATCCGGGTTTATAAAACATGCAGAGCAGTCAACAGCAAATAGTATCCCACGTAGCCACATGGTTGCAGAGTCAGAAACCGGTCTGGCTTAGTACGATTCTGAAAACCTGGGGATCGTCACCACGGCCCATCGGTGCGATGATGGCCTGCACCGTCGATGGCGATCTGATCGGCTCTATTTCCGGCGGCTGCATAGAAGAAGATTTCCTCGAGCAGTTGCGGGATGGCTCCCTGAAGTCCCAATTTGATGACATTGGCAAACCTTTTGTCGTCAAATATGGGGTGACGGCGGCAGAGCAGGCGCGATTGAAACTGCCCTGTGGAGGGCAATTGCATGTGTTGCTCGAATACATCGAGGCGTCTGACTCCAATATCAGCGTATTCAATCGCCTGTCTAATGATCTCGAAAATCACAGCAAAGTAAGCCGGGTGGTTAATCTTGAAAACGGTGAAATATCTGCCAGTGATTCATCCGGTGAAGACGCGGTGGTAATGTCGAAGGAAATTATGACCCACAGCCTCAGTCCCATGTATCGATTGTTGTTACTTGGGGCAGGGGATGTGGCAAAGTTTGTCGCCGAGATGGCACTGGCGCTGGAGTACGATGTCACCTTGTGTGATCCGCGACCCAGCTATCTGGATAACTGGAGTGTCGATGGCGTAGAAAAAACCTCCCGGTTACCCGACGATGTGGTGCGGGAGCGTTTCAGCAATCCTTACAGCGGCATTATCGCGCTCGCCCATGACCCAAGAGTGGATGATATGGCGCTGATGGAGGCGCTGAAAACCGATGCGTTTTATATCGGTGCGATGGGCTCGGAACGCACCTCGGCGGCGAGAAGGGAGCGGCTGCCCGAATTGGGGCTGAGTGAGTCAGAGATCGACCGGCTGCACGCGCCGATCGGATTTCAGATTGACAGCAAGACGCCGGCGGAGATCGCTATATCGGTGATGGCGGAAGTCACGGCTGTCCGCCACGGCAGAGAACAATAGGGGCCAGAGTCTGAGGTATCCCCGCGAGATTACGGATAAAATTGTCGGCAGTTGATGCGTGTAACGGGGCTTGGCAAGGGGTACTGTTTTTCCGTTCCAGTGGGCCATCCCTGGCCCGTCCCGCGCTCCATCCCTGGGCGCTAGTCACTACAAAACAGCACCCCTTGCCAATCCCCTATCAAATTCAGTGTTCTTTTCAAACTGCACGGATACACCACTCAATCAAAATGGCGCATCATGCATTTAATTTCAGCTTAACTTTTTGAAATAACGGAATATTTCTTTCGGATATTTAAGAACCAGCGCAAAATTATCGCACTGTGCTGCCAACCGGAGTCGAGTGCGTGAGTAATTTTACTCAAATCATGCCGGCTTTGATTATTGTGCGATCGCGTGCTCTTCGCCCTTCGCTGCCATCGATTCCAGGCGTCTGGCACCGGCCAGAATACCGATAATGCCATAGTTACCTTCGTGGCAGGCATATTCATATACTGGTTCGTCCAGCCTTGAAAGCGGGTACTCGCCAGACCACTGTGCAGTATAGACAGAAGGGTCGTCGACGGTGAAACCGTAGATTATCTTGTTGTCGGATTCACGCCTGAAGGTCTCAATGACCGTCAGGTTTTCGGTGGGTGCACCCCGATAATTCATCCAGTGATTGTAATTCCTGGTTTCGACGATGAGCGTATCACCGTCCCAACGGCCTATGGAATCCCCCATCCACTTCTGATGTGCCGTTGAGGCCGGGCTGCGCTCATCGGTTATCTTGATAATACGGGCATCGTGAGCCATTTCCACGATGATGCTGACGTAGCCCGGCGATTGCACGATTTGCATGTGGCTGTTGTACATGACCGGTGACATCACCGGGCCGGAACTATTGCCGAATGCAAGCAGGCAGCGTTCGCCCAGGCCGCGACCTTCGGGTCCATCGTTGCGGTCGGGACTGTTGGTCCGGAGTTCACGCATGCGATCCCGAAAACCGGCGACCCGCTCTGGGATACGGCCATTGGCCGGATCGATAATTGCGGAGGTGCGGAATTCACCGTCTATCGTGGGCAGAAACATGCCGCGATCGGTCCAGAACAGATCATAGTTGCCAACCGGTGGCAGCGCCTCCAGCTTGGGAGCAGGACGGTTTGGATCCAGTGGCTCATTGTCTTCTTTCACCGCTTGCTGGGCACGGCGTTCCAGTACCAACGCTTCTGCTTCGGTATAAGTTTGCTTGCTGCCCAAATCACGGGGACGCTCGAAAGGCATCACCGTGTGATTCTTCCAGTTGCCCTGTAAATCGGGCACACCCCATTCCGTCAACGGAGTCTGAAATTCCTGGGCAGAGGCGCTGGCAGTCAGAGCCAGAGCGAGGGCGCCGACCAATGCTAAAAAACGCGTGTTCATGCGGGGTCTCCAAACTGATGTAGTAATTTAACTAAAACTATCAACTCATTGTAATTACTAATAATATTTTTAAATTAACCGAATATCGCTTGGGCGCATTATAAGGTAAACAAGCTTGTTCTTCGGTCACGAATTGTGACATTTTTTCGAGCCGGCAGGGGCTGAACACACAGGATCCACAACCTGCCTGGAGCGGCTAGAGGCTATCGCTATATCTCGGCCAGGGGCTGGCCTGCTCGATTTGCCGGGCCAGTCGCAATAGCAGTGAATCGGCCCCCCAGGCGCCGGTGAACATCACGCCAACCGGTAGCTTATCGGCAGTGCTATGCAGGGGCATGGACATGCTGGGCTGGCCGGTGCCGTTGTAGAGCGCGGTAAAACCACTGTAAGCCTTGAAGCGCGCTGTGTACTGCTGCATATCGTCGCTGTTCATATCGAGCCAACCGATCCTGGCCGGGGTCTTGCTCAACACCGGCGAGATGATCACGTCGTAGCGGCGGTGGAATCGGGTCATCTGGCGCTCGGCGTCTTTTACCAGGTCTCGCGCAGCGAGATAGTCGGCGGCACTGAGTTTACTGCCGCTCTTTGCCATTAGCCGGGTCGAAGCTTCCAGCGGGCTGTCGTCGAGGGAGAGATTTAATTCCTCCAGTCGCCCCTGCAGGGCTTGATAGACATGGAGGTTAATGATCCTGGCCATCGCAGAAATCACCGGCTGGTACGCCACCGGGTGAGTCACTTCCTCGATGCTGTGCCCCAATGATTCGCAGAGCTGCGCCGCCCGTTGCACGGCGTCGATACAGTCTGCATCTATCGCTTGATCCAGCGGCTGAGCGAGTTGTACGGCGATTCGTAGTCGGCCGGGCTCCTGATTTACCGCTTCATAAAAAGACCGGGGTGAGGGCGGCATGGCATAGAGATTCGGTTCGTCTACGCCTATCAGATCAAGAAATGCGGCGCTGTCGCTCACGGTTTGACTGACAACGTGACCGACACTCATGCCGCTCCAGCTTTCTCCCAGCGTATTTTCGGTGGTAGTCAGGCCACGGCTCGGTTTTAGTCCAAACAGACCACAAACCGAAGCCGGAATGCGGATAGAGCCGCCACCGTCGGTAGCATGGGCGACCGGCGTGATAGCGGCTGCGACTGCGGCGGCGGCACCACCGCTGGAGCCTCCGCTAGAGTATTCGAGATTCCAGGGATTGCGGCAGGCGCCGTTGGCCAAAGGCTCGGTGGTGATGGTCAGCCCCTTCTCCGGTGTGTTGGTGGTGCCCATAATCACCAGTCCGGCGTCCAGGTATTTCTGCACGATATTGGAGTTGCGCTGGGCGATATGCTGCGCGAACAGGGCGCTGCCAAATCCGGCCTGCAAGCCTTTGACCATGCTCAGGTCTTTTATCAGGAACGGCAGGCCCGCTAGCTGGCTTTTAGCCAGTAGACTGGAATCGGCATCAATTTTCCGCGCCTGCTCGGCGGCGCTGACGTAGTTGTCGGTCACAATCGCATTGATCGCAGGATTGGTGTCCTGTGCCCGTTGGATGGCGCAGGCGGTGACTTCGGCACAGCTGAATTCCTTACCCCGAATGCCTCGCGCCAGGGCGACGGCATCCATGTCCATGTATTCGGATAGTCTTAACACGCTGGGATCGTCCGGCCTTAGAATTTTTGATTTTTGCTGCTGTCCCTGGTCAACAGTGACAGGCCGCCGGAATCGTCGTCATCGTCCAGATCTTCTTCGTGTATGGTCTTGCCTTCCGACAGCCGGATGCGCAGACGCAGATTGTTTTTGGAGTCTGCATTCTTAAGCGCCTCTTCGTAGCTGATCAGTCCGCCCCTGAACAGGTCGTACAGCGCGTAGTCGAAGGCCTTCATGCCCTGTTGTTCGCCTTTCTCCATGACCTCCTTGAGTTCAGTAATACTGCCTTGTTTAATCAGGTCGCAGACCCGGGGCGTGCCCAGCAGGATTTCCACGGCGGCGACGCGCTTGCCTTCCTTGGTGGGAATAAGGCGCTGGGAGATGAAGCCTTGCAGATTGAGAGACAAATCCAGGAACAGTTGCTTGTGACGTTCTTCGGGAAAGAAGTTGATGATTCGATCCAGCGCCTGGTTTGCGTTGTTGGCGTGAAGCGTAGATAAACACAGGTGGCCGGTCTCGGCGAAGGCGAGGGCGTGTTCCATGGTTTCCCGGCTGCGAATCTCGCCGATGAGGATGACATCGGGCGCTTGTCGCAGGGTGTTTTGCAGCGCTTCCTCATAGCCGTTGGTATCCACCCCCACTTCCCGTTGATTGACTATGGATTTATGGTGAGGGTGAATGAACTCGATCGGGTCTTCGATCGTTATGATGTGACCATCACTGTTTCTATTGCGATGGTCGATCAACGCCGCCAGCGATGTCGATTTACCGGAGCCGGTACCACCCACGAACAAAATAATGCCGCGCTTCTGCATGATCAGTTCTTTGAGGATGGGGGGCAGACCCAGTGATTCGATGGTGGGGATATCGGTTTTAATGTGTCGCGCTACCAGCGCGACTTCGCCGCGCTGTTTAAATATATTAACGCGAAAGCGGCCGATATCTGGCTCGGCTACGGCGAGATTCATTTCCGGACTCTTCTCGAATGCCGCGATCTGGTCTTCGTCCATAATTTGGTAAGCGATTTTCTTGACCAGGCCTGCCGGCAGTTTCTTTTCGATCAGGGGAGTAAGTCTGCCGTAGGCCTTAATGCTGGGAGGTGCGCCGGTTGTCAGAAACAGGTCCGAGCCCTCTTTTTCGATCAGCATCTTTAGTAAGTCATTAAATTTCATAGTCGTATTCCTGCCTGTTCGCGATGAATTCAGCTGCTGGAATTATTCAAACCTGCTTTCCGTGTACCAGCCCACGTTGGTGGCCGATTCATCGATTTGATCCGCTACATCCAGTATAAGCGCGAACAGCGCCATACGCACTAACACCCCGTTATCGGTTTGCCGGAATATCGCCAGATTCGGATGCTGGTTGAGGTCATTGTCCAACTCGTTGGCAGCGGCCCTGGAATCCCTCGGTAGGGGATGCATGATGATGGTGTTGGGCGCGCAATATCTGGTATAGATTGCGCGATTCATCCTGTATCTGCCGCGGTAAATGTCTGCCTCTAGTCTAGTGGTAAATCGCTCTTCCTGGATCCGTGTCAGGTACACTGTATCATTGTCAGTCAGGCCTGCCTCCATGTCTTCTGTCTCTACGACTTCGTGTCCGGCCGCCTTCAACTCAGCAACAATCTCCGCCGGCATGCATAATTCCGTTGGTGAGATTAAGGTAAATCTGATCTTGTCATACACCAGCAACAGCTGCGAAAGAGAGTGCACGGTGCGCCCATGTTTTAGATCTCCGACCATGGCGATGTGCATGCCGTCAATTGCGCGATCATTGGAGCCCAGTTCTTTCTTGATTGTGTAGAGGTCGAGCAGGGCCTGGGATGGGTGTTCATTGGGACCATCACCGCCGTTGATAACCGGTACCCGACTGGCCTTGGCGAACTCACTCACCGATCCGGCCTTGGGGTGGCGCATGACGATGACGTCGCTGTAGCCGCTAATTACCCGTGCGGTGTCATACAGGGATTCGCCCTTGGATATGGATGAGGTCTTGACATCGGTGGTTTCTCTAACATGCCCACCCAGCAGGTTAAAGGCGCAACCGAAACTGACCCGGGTGCGTGTGCTTGGCTCGAAGAACATGTTTCCGAGGATGGCGCCATCGAGCACCTTGGTAATGCGTTTGCGATGTGCATAGGGTTCCATACTGTCGGCAACCTGAAACACCCTGTCTATATCGACTCGTTCAAATTGTTTTACGCTGATGATATGGGCGCCGCGAAAATCCATGAAACCGTTCTGAGAAACCCCTTAATTTTTCAGTAGATGCGAGTCAAAGCTGATGGATATTACTACAAATGGGGGGTGGTTAGGAATTGTTAAGTTGTTCGTGGGGCTGGTGGCTTTCCCAAGATTAGGAGAGTTTGGGGTTCAGGAAATTCCAAAAGTGGGCTGAATTTCGGTTAGCGCGTGGGTGGTGGCTCCGATGGAAGCGCGGAGTTGGTACACAAATCACGACACGGCGTGAATACATCCCTGTAGCCTCGGCGCCAGCTCCCTGCTGGCGACGGTCGTGATTTGTGTACCAAC
>JADFIJ010000020.1 GCA_022566775.1 Pseudomonadota bacterium
TACCTGCGCTCACCATGGCCTGCACGGTGCCGCTCTGGAGCAATTCCACTGCCAGGTACATCGATGACTGTTTACCGCTACGCAGCACGTTCAAGGGCCTGTCCGCATCACCGATCACGGCAGCGCTGGGTACCAGATTGAGCCGATCTCGTACGCCGGCAGGGGCCCCGGACACCAAGGGTCGCATCCGGCTCTCATCACCCACCAGAAATATCGATAGATCGGGGTTTTCGTTCAGGACTTGCAAGCTGGCGGGAAGCGTGATTTCGATGCCGCCGTCACCGCCCATAGCGTCGATCGCTATGCTTTTGTTGGCAGCCAAGGCTTAGTCGGCGCCCGAATCCAGCACCTTTTCACCTTTGTAGAAACCATCTGCGGTCATATGATGTCTTCTGTGCACTTCACCGGTAGTCTTGTCGATGGACAAGGTAGGCCCGCGCAGGGCGTCATGCGAACGTCTCTGGCCCCGTCTCGAGCGGGTAACCTTACTCTTCTGTACCGCCATCACCTATCTCCTAAATCTAGTATTATTTAATTTAATCAGTCTGTTGCGTTATTTTCTTTGAGTGCTTTTAGCACTGAAAACGGATTCTCGTCGCCTGCTCTTACCCCATCTACGGGGTCATCATTCGTCCCGGTGCTGTAATTAATTCTTGCCGGGCAATCGCCGTCTCTATGCAGGTTTACGATCGGCATACACAGCATCAATTGCTCGTCCACCAGTGCTGCCAATTCCAGTTTGTGATCGGCACAGATCCAGGGATCCCAACCGGCGTTCAGCGTCCCGATCGCATCCTCATTATCGATTAACGCAAGCCTAATATCGTCTGCCAGTTCGATAGCTATAGGCTGCAAACAACGCTGGCAGCTGACATGAACCGACGCCTGCAACTTCCCCTGAATCAGCCGTTGCTGGGATTCGTCTATCGAAAAGTTCAGCTGAATTTGAATCGATGCCTCGTCATCAAGCAGACAATCGCGGAATCCCGGCAGCCTCTCCAGACTCATCGAACCGCAAACAACTCCCTGCTGGAGGAAGAGTTTTCGCGTGTCAACGTAGCTTGGAACCGGGGTCAGCGACATAGGCGCGCAATGATAGGGGTCCAGGCCTCCCCTGTCAAAGATTTATGCAAATGATTCTGAATCAAAAAATATATATAAGTCATTGTTTTATATTGGTATTTTCACAGACTGTCGATCAGACCCTGCATGCTTTTATCGATGCTTGCCTGGACCCGGATGGGGCGGTTGCTATCGGGCACTGAAAATTCAATTTTCCAGGCGTGGAGGCAGAGATTTTTAATCCTCGAGAGGCTTTTATCCGCACCCCGACAGGTATATTTACTGTCCCCCACCAGCGCGTGTCCGGCGTGTTGACAATGCACTCGAATCTGGTGGGTGCGACCGGTTTCGGGCATCACTTCCAGTAGTGTCGCATGCTGGAAGCGCTGAACCGGCTTGAAGCGAGTGATCGACGGCTTGCCGGCGGCATCGACCGTGACTATTCTCTCGCCGGCGCTGATGACGTTCTTCTGCAAGGCCACATCGATCATGACCAGGCTATCGGGCCATTGTCCGTGCACCAGAGCCAGGTACTGCTTGTTGACATTTCTTACTTTAAGTTCGTTCTGTATGTGTTTTAAAAACCTGGTTTTTTTCGCGATAACGAGGCAGCCTGATGTATCCCTGTCCAGGCGGTGAGCCAGCTCCATCTCCGGCCATTCGGGTCGCAATTGGCGCCAGGCTTCGATGAGGCCCAGGCGAATTCCGGTGCCCCCGTGCACCGCCAGACCGGCGGGCTTGTTAATTACCAGTAGCTGTTCGTCTTCGTACAACACACTGGCTAACAGCAAATCCTGCAGGCCCGGGCTTACCTTGCCCGGTTTAGGCGCGGCACTACCGAAGAACGGCGGAATCCGAACCTCATCACCACATTGTAGTTTATGCTCCGGTTTACAGCGCTTCTTGTTGACCCGCACCTCGCCGCGCCTGATTATTCGATAAATGCGGGACCTGGGCACGCCTTTCAGGCGCCGTATCAGGAAATTATCCAGCCTTTGACCATCCTGTGCTGGAGACACCTTTTGGAACTGAACCTTGGAACTATCCCCACCAAATAGATTCCCCGCACTGTCTTCTGCGTGTTTACTCACACTGCCCTCTCGCCCCAAAGCACGAAAAATTGTCGCCTAGGGCAGCTCTGAATAATACACCATTGAGTGAACTACTTATTGGTGTACAATCCTCTCCTTTTTGACCCAGCCAGAACCCATGCAGAACCTCAAGCAACATCTCAATGCGCTACTTGGCAGCTGCCTGTCCAAGGCCGCCGGTATCGCCGACAGCAATGCCAATGTCATCACCGCGTCAAAGCCTGAATTTGGTGATTACCAGGCCAATGGGGTGATGGCTATCGCCAAGCAATTGCAGACGAATCCTCGCGAGCTGGCTCAGAGGGTCGTCGAGCTAATCGAAATCGCAAACGACAGCCTGATTGCGCGCGTCGAAATCGCCGGCCCCGGTTTCATCAACATCCATCTGCGTAACCATGACTTGATGCAGCAAGCCAGCGGTGTACTGCAACATGCGCAGGCTCTGATCCCACCAGCAGAGCGGGCACTGCGTATCGTGGTGGATTATTCCTCACCGAACCTCGCCAAGGAAATGCACGTGGGTCATTTGCGCGGCACCATAATTGGTGACTGCCTGGCGCGGGTTCTGGAGAAGCAGGGCCACACTGTCATTCGACAAAACCACGTCGGTGACTGGGGTACGCAATTTGGGATGCTGATAGCCTATCTGAAGGAAGTCATAAACGGCATCGAGACCGATTCCGACGCGCTGCCCACCCGGCTCGCCGACCTGGAAGTGTTTTATCGTGCCGCCAGAGAACGCTTCGATTCCGATCCAGAATTTGCCGAAACCTCTCGTCTCAGTGTAGTGAAGCTGCAAGGTGGCGATCCCGAGTACCTGCAAATCTGGCGTAAGTTCATCGATGAATCCTTGCGTCATTGTCAGTCTGTCTATGACCGACTAAACGTGACCCTGAGCCAGGAAGATTTACGGGCTGAGAGCTTTTATAACGATGAGTTAGGCGGCATCGTGACCACACTGGAGGAGAAGCATCTGCTCACCCTGTCGGCCGGTGCACTGTGCGTTTTCCTGCCCGAATTCACCGGCAAGGATGGCGACACCCTGCCGGTAATAATTCGCAAATCCGATGGCGCCTACCTGTACGCCACCACCGACCTGGCCGCGGTTCGGTATCGCTCTTTCGACCTCCAAGCCGATCGCTCGCTGTATGTTGTCGACGCCCGCCAGTCCCTACACTTCCAGCAGGTGTTCGCGGTTGCCAGGATCGCCGGGCTGGCCTCGGAAAATATTTCTCTCGAGCACATAGCCTTCGGCACCATGATGGGGAAGGACGGCAAGCCATTCCAGACCCGCTCCGGTGACACCATCAAGCTGGTTGAATTACTGAATGAGGCTTGCCGCAGGGCGTTCGAACTGGTGAGCGAAAAGAATCCGGACCTGAATGAGGATAGCCGGCAGGCGATCGCCGACAAGGTAGGGATTGCGGCCGTCAAGTATGCCGACCTGTCGAAGAATCGTACCAGCGACTATATCTTCGACTGGTCCAGCATGCTCTCTTTTGAGGGCAACACCGCACCCTATTTGATGTATGCCTATGCCCGCATCAAAAGCATTCTGCGGAAGCAAGAGGTGGCGCTGGAGCAATACAACATTACCTCCATCGACGCGCAGGAGGAGCGAGATCTGTTGTTAAAGAATTTACAAATGCCGGAAGTCATTGAGATGGTGGCGGCAGATTGTTATCCGAACCTGTTATGTAATTACCTGTATGAACTGGCCGGAAAATTCATGCGCTTCTATGAAGCCTGCCCCATTCTAAAAGCAGAATTGAAGATTCGGAATTCCCGATTGTCACTGGCGGCTTTAACGGCGGAGACTCTGCAACAGGGTCTCGACTTACTCGGCATCGAGACCCTGGAACAGATGTAAGTAGAGAAGCCCTGCTCTGCGTTAGCTTCCTAGCTCCAGTAACAGCTTATTCAGGCGACTGGTAAAATCCCCCGCATCTGCAAGTTCCACCCCATCGGCGAGACTCGCCTGACCGAACAGAATGACCACCAGGTCTTCGAAGCGCTCCTCATCGGACTCCTTATCCAGTTTTTGCACCAGGGGATGCGCCGGGTTTACCTCGAAGATGGGCTTGGTCTCGGGCACAGCCTGGCCTGAGGCCGACATTATCTTGCGCATCTGCGCGCCCATATCATGTTCATCTACGGCGAGGCAGGCGGGAGAATCTATGAGTCGATGGGTCACCCTCACCTCTTTCACCTGGTCACCCAATTGGGTCTTGATACGGGTCACCAGATCTTCGAATTCTTTCTCCGACTTTTCCTGCTGTTCCTTGTCTTTCTTGTCTTCGAGCTTACCCAGATCGAGTTCGCCCCGGGTGATGTCCTGAAATTGCTTGCCGTCAAATTCATGAAGTTGACTCATCAACCATTCATCGATTCTGTCGTACATCAGGATCACTTCGATACCCTTCTTGCGGAATATTTCCAGATGAGGACTGTTACGGCCCGCCTTCGCCGATTCGGCGACCAGGTAGTAAATTTTTTCCTGATCTTCCTGCATGCGTTTAACATAGTCTTCCAAACCCTGGTCCTGCGCGTCAGCCTTGGACTCGGTCGTGGTGAACTGCAGTAATTTTGCTATTTTTTCCCGATTGCTAAAATCTTCTCCCGGACCTTCCTTGAGCACCTGCCCGAATTCGATCCAGAATTTATCATATTGCTCCTTGTCCTTTTTTCGAAGTTTGGCAAGCATGTTCAGGGCGCGTTTCGTCAACGCACTGCGCATGGTGTCCACCGCCGGATCTTTCTGCAGAATCTCCCGGGACACATTGAGGGAGATGTCGTTGGAATCGATTACGCCCTTTATGAAGCGAAGATACAGGGGCAGAAATTGCTCGGCATCATCCATGATAAAGATACGCTGCACATATAGCTTCAGACCTCGGGCCGCGTCTCGATTCCACAAGTCATAAGGCGCCCGAGTCGGAAGATAGAGTAGACTCGTGTATTCCAGCTTGCCTTCGACCTTGTTATGACTCCAAAGCAACGGGTCTTCGAAGTCATGGCTCACATGCTTATAAAACTCCTTGTACTCATCATCCTTAAGCTCTTTCCTGGATCGCAACCACAGCGCCTTGGCATCGTTGACTGCCTCGTACTGTTTTTCCTGCTTGGGGCTTTTCTTCTTCTTGTCTTTTTTATCTTCCTCATCCGGCACCGAAAAATCCTGTTTCTCCATCAGCACCGGGATCGATATATGGTCGGAATATTTTTTGACAATATTACGCAAACGAAAATTCTCGGCGAATTCTTTTTCTGCTTTCTTCAAATGCAGGATCACCGTAGTCCCTCGCTGCTCCTTGCTGGCCTCCGCGATCGAGTATTCGGCCTCGCCTTTTGATTTCCACAGGGTCGCCTGGTCTGGGTCGGTACCGGCCTTGCGGGTTAGCACCTCAACTTCATCGGCGACAATAAAAGCCGAATAAAAACCCACACCAAAACGCCCAATGAGTTGAGAGTCCTTCTGTTGATCGCCAGTTAAGGATTCCAGAAACTGCACCGTTCCTGACTTGGCGATCGTGCCCAGGTTGTCGATGACTTCATCCCGTGTCATACCAATGCCGTTATCGGCGATTGTGATGGTCCGCTTTTTTTCGTCAATATCGATTTGCACCTTCAATTCTGCATCTTCCTCAAGCAACTCTGGATTCGATAATGTTTCGAAGCGCAGTTTATCTACTGCATCGGATGCATTGGAAATCAGCTCTCTCAAGAAGATTTCCTTATTGCTATACAGGGAATTAATCATCAAATGAAGCAACTGTTTCGCTTCAGTTTCGAATCCCCGTGTTTCCGTCTTGGATTTTGCAGCCATCAATCTCACTCCACTGAATTAATCTGTTGTCTAAGGTACCTATAAATAAAAAAACCCAACCATATTGCTATGATTGGGTTTCCTTATGGGGCCAAGTTCCAGAAATTCAAGCAGTTATGCTAGGGGGCTTGGGGTTTTATCACTATTGCAGCGGTGGGTAGGACCGATAAAAATCGATAGCGTCGCGCCGACGCTCTGCGAGAATATTGAATCTAGCCTGGGTGCTGTCGATGAATTTCAGGTAGTTATCGGCTGATTCCTGATCGCTGCGGTCTCCCGCCTCGGCTGCCGAATTAGCGGCATCGGATGCACCGTCAAAGTCATCGAGCTCGATCAAGGACCGGGACAGGAATAACAGCGTGTCGGGGCGATCATCCAAATCACCCTTATCCAATGCCAACTGAAAGGCCTCAGCCGCCGACTGATAATTGTGCAGAACATAGTGTATGTAGCCATAGGTGTCATAGCCATCACCGGTGTCAGACATCTCGGCAGAACGGAGTGCCGGTTCCAGCGCTTTCTCATACTCACTGCCGATCAGGAACATCTGGGTCATGACGGTGAGGTTGTCTTCATCCTCCTCGACAACCCCCAATGCCATACCGCTGGCGATCACTTTGGAGCCACTATAAGGAATGTCGAGGCCGGCCATAGATTGGCCGAGATTCAGAAACCGGGTATCGTTTTCGATGAGCCCTTGCAAATAAGCCAGGTCCATCGACTGTATGCGCCGCTCCTCATCGTCCATGCTGGCGTAGACCGCACTCAGATTAAGCCAGTCGGTGGTATTATCAAACAGCACGATCATGGTTTTCGTCAGCTCTAACGCCTTCTCGTAATCCTCCAGCACAAAGTAGAGCCCGTTCAGGTAGCTGTAGTCATCCCGTTCCAAAGCCGTGCCTTCGGCCAGTAAGAAATCCATATAGCTAATCCAGTACGGTTCAGCCTGGGCAAATTGTTCTAACTGATAGTGTGCATAGGACAAACTGCGATACACAAGATCGTCCTCTATCAGCGATACCTCACGCCACTCGGTAAAGAACCGAATGGACTGCTCCCAGTTTTCCTCGGCGGCGTGCAACTGGCCCAGGGATCGCAAGGTGCGCAATCGTGTGTCTTCGCGCAAGCTCTCCAGGGCTAACATCTGCTCGAAGATGCGAATCGCCTCCGGATAGTTTTCAGTGCTGAGGTAGTAGTTGGTGTAGAAGCTGAGTGTTGTCTGCTTCTCAAAACCATTCATGCGCTGGAAGCGACGCTCGTAGAGCTCATCCAGTTGCTCCTTCGCCTCCACCATATCCGGTTCGTCATCTTCGTCCTCAGGACTCATGAGTTCCTGTATCCTGGAGATAGCGCGCATGACCTGGGGACCGAGGGTTCCTGAAGTTCGAGCCGTGGGCGGCGCTCTCTGCGCGTCCGCTCCCAGTGCAATTTGAGCAGACCACAGGGGCATAGCCAGCACCATAATCAGAAAACCCAGCTTGAACCCATTTCTTATTCTCATTTTTATCTAATCCTCAAGCACGTAGGTAAACAGATACTGTACTCCCGGCACTGCTACCCCCACGCCGTCAACGACACGGGGCTGAAACTTGAAGCGTGCCGCCGCCCGTTCCGATGCGCGATTGAAGATGTTTGGCGGTTCGGCATCGACTACCGTGATCGTGTCGGTATCCACATTGCCTTGCCCGTCCACGGTAAAGCTCACCAGACACCAGCCAGTAATGCCGCGTTGGGCCGCCCGGGTGGGGTACTGGGGCGCAATCGCCACCAGCGGTAGATAGTCTCCATCGGTAGCGGAAATGGTGGCATTGCTGAGTTGCAAGCCAGTATCCAGCTCGATGCTGACCCGCTGGATATTCAAGGAGGGACCATCGGAAAGGGTAATCTGCTTATCCGGCGTATCCGGGGTCTCTTCCGCAACCTCTTCAATCGGCTCCGGTTTATCGATTTCCTCGATCACGTCCAGGGTGATGTCCGGCATGGTGGCATCAACGATCTTGACCACGCTTATCCGCTCATCAAACTGGTCGCCGGTAGCGATAAGAGCCTGCATAAAATAGAACAGCGCGAGCGTTATACTGGCTGCCATTACCATCGATAGAGCCCATCTAATTACGATCATCGTCTATGCCTCCGCCGCAATTGAAACATCTGCAATGTTTGCTGCTCTTGCTGCCTCCAGAATAAGCAGTACGTGCTCATTATTTGCATTGCGATCCGCCTGAATGACCAGGGCCGAATTTGGCGCATCTGCCAGCCGTAATTCGAAGCGGGCACGAACGAAGCGCGGATCAATTTGATCGCCATCGATCCAGATATCTCCAGCGGGACCAATGGCGATCAAGATAAGGTCGCCCGACGTAGGATCGACGGTCGAGGCTTCCGGCCTGTTAACCTCGATCCCTGCTTCGGTGACGAACACCGATGTCACAATGAAGAAGATCAGCAGGATGAATACCACGTCCAGCATCGGCGTGAGATCGATCTCACCCGCTTCTTCCGCGCCCTCTTTTTTAATCAAACCTGATTTCATTATGGTTTAGCCTTAAGTAATATAATCGATTGTAGGTCAAGCGCTTACCAACTTCACTGTGTGTTAACTGCTTAGAGGTAAATGGTCTTCCAAAAGTTCCAGATCCCGGTTAACTTTCGCCTTCAGGTAATTAGAGGCGAAAATGCCTGATATTGCGCCGACCATGCCAGCCATGGTTGGAATAGTCGCCTTGGATACACCGCCAGCCATGGATTTGGCATCGCCACCCCCACTGACTGACATGACGAAAAACACCTCGATCATGCCGGTAACCGTACCGATTAAGCCCAACAACGGGCAAATGCTCACCAGCACCTCGATGACCGGCAGCGTACTGCGTACATCGAGAGATATCTTGGAGATCATCATGGTGCGAATCTGATGAGCACTCCAGGACTTGGTGTCGGCTCTGGCGTTCCACGCAGCCAATGTATTTTTTACATTGGCTTTGTGAATCGTATTGATAAACCAGATTCGCTCGAATATCAGGGACCATTTGATCAGCAACAGCCAGGCAATAAGCCACAACACATTACCACCCCGCACCATGAAGGTGTTGACCGAATCGACGATGTCAAGAAACGTAAAATACATAATTGCGTCCTTTACAGATTCCGTTAAGCAGCCGACAGGCGCTCGGCTTTCGTAGCGATCATGCCGGTAGCCTGCTCTTCCAGGATATGGATGATGGAGTCACTGCGGCTCTTGAGCACAGTGTGTATAAAAATAGTCGGTATAGCTACCACAATACCCAGCACCGTCGTCATCAGGGCGGAAGAAATACCACCGGCCATGATAGTCGGGTCACCGGCACCGTAAACAGTAATCTGCTGGAACACCACGATCATGCCCGTCACCGTACCCAGCAAGCCACCCAGGGGCGCGATGGTTGCGATCATCTTGATGATCGTCAACAGGCTTTCCAGAGCCGGTGTTTCGTGGAGAATGGCCTCTCCGAGTTTTAACTCGAGAGTCTCGGTGTCCGATGAAGGGTTAGCCTCCGCCACCAGCAGCACCCGGCCCAGGGGGTTGTTCTTAACGGGCTTATCACTCTTCAATTGGTTACGTACCTTGATGGATACCAGGGTCAGCACCAGGAGTCGGTAGAAACCCAGGATCATACCAATTATGCCCACGACGATAATGATATTACCAATCACCCCGGCGTTCGCTTGCACCTGTTCTTGTGCACTGGGGAAATTCACCAGGTTCGCCAACACCTGACCACCGACACCACCGGTTGGATCGATACCCACCTTGGTCAGACCGGAAGTGGCACTCTCGAGCCTAAGCGCGGCGGCGACTATACCCGCACTGGGTTGTTTCGGTAGCACCTGCAGATGGCCGATATCACCGTTATAGCTCAGGTAATCGCCTTCGGAGATGGCGTTGAAAGCCCCAATTCGAGTAATTGTGCGGTTGACAGTCTCACCGGTGGGCAAGGTAACGTCGGCATTGTAGGTAACCACACGGGCCGATTCGGTCATTTCTTGCTGCATGAAGAACCAGAATCGCTCAATTTCAGCAATTTCCAGTTGGTTGATAGTACTGCCCGCCTTCTCGATAAAATCGGAAACAGCCTCCACCCGACCCGGATATTGGGCACTGATCAGGGAATTCTGAAAGGTACTGAGAAAGTCCCCCGCGACCCCCTGCAAGGTACCAAATAATTCATTAAGGTCACCGCGACGATCACGCAGGGTTTCACGCTTGTCCCGGAGAATGACTTCGTTGGCTTCGAAGTTATCACTGAGCTGCGCTTGTGTCTGTTCCTGATCGATGATTCGACCATCGGTGGTGTCGAGAATTTCCTGCTGGCGATTCGCATTCTGCTCAAATTCCTGCAATCGCTGACGATACTCATCCGATTCGGCGATCCGGTCGCCCTCCACCAGATTTAACAAATCGGCGAGAGTACTGGCTTGCTGCGCCATTAACTGCGTCGAGGATACAAATAGCAGACCCGCTACTGTAAGGCTGGTTATTTTAATCAAATTTTTCATCGTGCTGCCTCCGGCGCCATGATTGGCAGATCAATGATTCGAGGTGAGTCTAACTGCGATGCCACCCGGATTGCGGTTTGTACGGCGGTTCTATAATCCCCGGCCGGGAGTTCAAGCCAGGCCCGGACAGTATTGTCCCAGGCTCCGGTGGACTGACGATCCACGGTTTGGTACATCAGGGTGATGCGACCGATGCGAACAATGTTCACATCTCTGTCGGCACCGCTCAGGACAATCGTATCCGGGTAAGTTTCGATGGTGCGTCCGTACGATGCTTCGGTCTGGTACATCACCAAAACCTGTCTGAATTTTTCCGCAATGGATACGTCCGGGTTATCGATAGCAGCTCGCGCGAAGGCAATTCTCGCCGCTCTCTCGCTGACGTGGAAGGGGTAATCCAATTCAACGAATTGTTCGAGGCTCGAGAGCATTTTTTCCATCAACAATGGAATCTCTCGCGTCACCACCTCAACATTGGCGATGGACACGTCCAGGGCGGTGATATTCGTTTCCTGAATGGAAATTGTCTTCCTGTAGCCCGCATTCAGCACCAACAAGGCCTCGAGCGCATCGTTCGAACGTTTGAAGGACTCGAAAGTCGAACTGGCAGAGTTTGCCAGGCGATTGATTTCCTGCTGAATTTCGGCAGATTCGCTGTACTTCCCCGCAATGACATCCATTGCCCGATCTAGAATGCTGCTATCTATCAGTATTTCGGCAGCCTGCGCAACACTCAGGGTGCAGGACATGAGTAATGCTAATGCAATCAACCCCATATCAGTAATTCGACGGTTTTTCATGTTCCATCCTATTGTTTTGTGAATTCATCAAATCCAATATCACGAGGCCGGTTCGGTCACTATATTATTGGACACGACTTACTATTATTTTACCCATCCCTTGACTAAAAATAAGCTGCCCGAGAATTCCGTGATTTTTCATATCGCTCGATGGCGGCAGCCTTCCGTGAAAAACACCGAACACAAGTTACCAATCTACTCAAATTTATTCAAAATGAGACGCTAGGTAACCAATGATTCGACTATGGTGAATAGTCCTTTAAATTCAGCGTTTCAAGCCAAATTTTCGGACAAGACTACCACACTACATTGGGGATTAAACACCTTTTAACAGATAAAATATTCAGCTGAGCGAAGTCGGTGATTTAGAGAAAACCGGGCCGGTAGAACCCTACCAACCTGTCAGTTCGCTCAGGCCGCTGCCTATATCCGCAAGACTCCTCACCGTCTTCACGCCGGCATCGCGCAGCGCGCTGAATTTTTCATCCGCAGTGCCCTTGCCGCCGGAGATAATCGCACCGGCATGGCCCATGCGCTTGCCGGCCGGCGCGGTGACACCGGCGATATAGGCCAGCACCGGCTTGGAGACACTGGTTTTAATGAATGCGGCTGCCTCTTCTTCTGCGGTGCCGCCAATTTCGCCAATCATGACAATCGCTTCGGTCTGCTCATCCGCCTCGAACAAGCCGAGGATGTCGATGAAATTTGAGCCCGGTATGGGATCACCACCGATACCGACACAAGATGACTGACCGAAGCCACAGTCGGTTGTCTGCTTCACTGCCTCGTAGGTCAGGGTTCCCGATCGCGACACGATACCGACCTTCCCCGGCAGGTGGATGTATCCTGGCATGATACCAATCTTGCATTGGCCAGGGGTGATCACTCCGGGGCAGTTAGGTCCCACCAGACGGACACCGGCGCGATCACATTTTTCCTTCGCCACCAGCATATCGAGAGTGGGAATCCCTTCCGTTATACAGACGATGAGTTTTATCCCCGCATCGGCAGCTTCGAGTATGGAGTCCTTGCAAAAAGCCGCCGGCACATAGATGACAGTAGCATCGGCACCGGTTTCGGCGCAGGCCTCCCGTACGGAATTGAATACGGGCAGTCCGAGATGCACCTGGCCACCCTTACCTGGTGTCACCCCACCCACCATTTTCGTGCCGTAGGCCAGGGCTTGCTCAGAGTGAAAGCTGCCCTGGGATCCGGTGAAGCCCTGGCATATTACCCGGGTATTGCTATCGACCAAGATACTCATTGTGCACCTCCGGCGGCAATGACAACTTTCTCTGCGGCATCAGACAGGCTGGTGGCGGCAATGATATTGACATCGCTTTTCTCCAGCACCGCTCTGCCCTGCTCGGCATTGTTGCCCTCGAGTCTCACCACCACCGGCACTTCGACACCTATTTCCTGGACGGCGCCCACCACGCCCTCTGCGATCAGGTCGCAGCGCACGATGCCGCCGAAAATATTAACCAAAACCGCGCTGACGTTTTCATCAGACAGGATAATCTTGAATGCCTCGGCCACGCGCTCCCTGGTTGCACCGCCGCCAACATCCAGGAAATTTGCCGGGCTACCGCCATACAACTGCACGATGTCCATGGTACCCATGGCCAGGCCCGCACCATTGACCATGCAGCCGATATTGCCGTCCAGGGCTACATAGTTGAGATCCCACTTGGCGGCCCGTGCTTCGCGCTCGTCCTCCTGGCTGAGATCATGCATCTTTTGTAGTTTCGGCTGGCGATAGAGAGCGTTGCCATCGATACTTATCTTGCCGTCGAGACAATGCAGGTCGCCGGCGGCGGTGATTACCAGAGGATTGATCTCCAGCAGAGCCAAGTCCAGATCGTGGAACAGCCGCGCCAGGCCCAGGAACAGCTGGGTGAATTGTTTTACCTGGGCGCCACTCAGTCCCAGGCGAAAAGCCAGATCCCGACCCTGAAAAGGCTGGGCCCCGGTGAGGGGATCGATCGTGGTCTTGAGAATTTTTTCCGGTGTCTCCCGCGCAACCTTCTCGATTTCGACACCGCCTTCCACCGAAGCCATGAAGACGACCCGACACGTCGAACGATCTATCACCGCGCCAAGATACAGCTCCTGGGAAAACTCTATGCAGGCTTCGATGAGAATCTTGTGCACAGGTTGACCGCTGGCATCGGTCTGATAGCTCACCAGGTTCTTACCCAGCCACTGTTCGGCGAATTCCTCGGCGGCGGCGGCACTGTCGACTAATTTGACCCCACCGGCCTTGCCGCGACCGCCAGCATGCACCTGCACCTTGACCACCCATTTATCACCCCCTATTTCGGCGGTGGCCAAACCTGCCGCCGCCGCCGTGTCGACGGCGATTGCCTTCGACACAGGCAATCCATATTCGGCAAATAACTGCTTTGCCTGATACTCGTGTAAGTTCATTTAAGCTCCATCTATTTCGAGGTTTGTTATTTCCGTTTGCGGCGATTGCCGATGTGAATGGCGTGGCCATTAACAGCAAGCGCCGCTTCATGCACGGCTTCCGACAGGGCGGGATGGGAAAACATGGTCAGACCAATGTCTTCGGCACTGGCACTAAATTCCATGGCGATGACAAGCTGTTGCAGTAAGTCGGCGGCACTGGGCCCGATTATATGACAGCCGAGGATACGGTCTGTGCTGGCGTCTGCAAGCAGCTTGACCATGCCCTCCGAGTCATTGGCCGCTAGCGCTCTGCCGTTGATCGCGAAGGGAAAACTGCCGACATTATATTCGACATTTTCAGCCTTCAGTTCTTCCTCGTTTTTCCCGACCCAGGCAATCTCGGGATGGGTATAGATTACCGAGGGTACCAGCGCGTAGTTAACCTGGGTTTTCTTATCCAGGAGACGCTCCGCTACCATGACGCCTTCTTCCATGCCCTTGTGGGCCAGCATGGGTCCGCGCACCACATCGCCCACCGCATAGATGTTTGCAATATTGGTGACACATTGATCATCTACCTTGATAAAGCCATGGTCGTCCAGTTCAATCCCCACAGCATCATCTATTAAGGCGTCGGTATAGGGTCTGCGACCGACGGCAACGATAAGTTTATCAAATTGCGCTTTTTGCTCGCCGTCTGCGGTGGTGAATTCGACTGCCACGGTTTTACGGGCACCCTTGCCCAATTTGCTGCCGGTCACCCGGGCGCCGAGTTTGATATTCAGCCCCTGCCGGGTCAGCATCTTCAGGGCTTCTTTGGCCAATTGCCTGTCTACGGCAGGCAGGAATTCATCCAATGCTTCCAGCACGGTGACTTCCGACCCCAGCCTGGCCCAGACACTGCCAAGCTCCAGACCGATTATCCCGGCACCGATGACACCCAGGCGTTTCGGCGTCTCTTGAAACTCTAACGCGCCGGTGGAATCGACAATCGTATCTCCGTCGACAGGAGTTGGCGGGATGTCCGTGGGCACCGACCCCGCCGCGATAATGATCTTGTCTGCCGTCAGTTCCTGCTCCGCGCCCTCGGCATCGGTGACAAGTACTTTATTGGCAGCGACAATCCTGGCTGTGCCGCCAATCCCATCTACCTTGTTAGCGCTGAAAAGCCCTTTGATACCCTGGGTCAGCTGACCCACTATCTTGTCCTTGCGTGCAATCATGAGCGCCACGTCCATGGCGACCTTGGTTACCTTGATGCCATGCACATCGAGATGCTGCTGCGCTTCCAGGTACTTGTGGCTGGAATCCAGCAATGCCTTGGAGGGAATACAACCGACATTCAGGCAGGTGCCACCATAGACTGTCTGGTTTTTCTTATTCAGCCATTTTTCGATACAGGCGGTCTTCAGCCCCAGCTGTGCACAACGAATTGCGGCAACATAGCCGGCGGGCCCGGAACCAATAACTACTACTTCATATTGCTTAGCCATACATTAATCTCGGCGTTGAAAATTTCAGATCTCGAGCAGCAGCCTGGTCGGATCTTCGAGTAATTCCTTTATCGTCACTAAAAACTGCACCGCCTCCTTGCCGTCGATGACCCGGTGATCATAGGAGAGTGCCAGGTACATCATGGGCAATATTTTTACTTCCCCGGCGACCGCCATCGGCCGATCCTGGATTTTGTGCATGCCCAGGATAGCGGTCTGTGGTGGATTAAGAATGGGTGTCGACAACAATGACCCAAACACTCCGCCGTTGGAAATGGTAAAGGTACCGCCCGCCAAATCTTCGATGGCCAGTTTTCCCTCTTTGGCCTTGTCACCAAATTCACGGATTTCTTTTTCTATTTGCGCCAGCCCCATGTTGTCTGCATTTCGCAGTACCGGAACCACGAGTCCCCGCGGTGAGGACACGGCGACGCCGATATCCTGATAGCCGTGATAGACAATGTCGCTGCCATCGAGAGACGCATTGACCCCGGGAAAGCGTTTCAATGCCTCGGTGCAGCTGCGGACGAAAAAAGACATGAAGCCCAAGCGCACTCCGTCGTGGGTGTGTGCAAACTCCTCTTTATAGCGAGCCCGTATATCCATGATCGGCAACATATTGACCTCATTAAAGGTCGTGAGCGTGGCGGTGGTTTGACTCGCCTGCAACAGGCGCGCGGCAACCTTCGCCCGCAGTCGGCTCATGGGTACCCGTTCCTCGCGGCGGCCCTCGGGTGAACTCAATGCCGGCATCAGCTCAGTCGCCGCCGCAGCGGGAGCCTGAGCCTCCGGCTGAGGGACCGTCGCCAAATAATTCAATACATCTTCCTTGGTTATCCGCCCGTCCTTGCCGCTGCCCGAAATTGCGGCCGTGGTCAGCTGGTTTTCCGCCATCAGTTTCCTGGCGGCGGGGCTGATCATCACCCCGGCTTCGACGGCGCCGTCGCCACTCCGAGCCGGGTCTGCCGCGACGACAGTTGCAGCCGTGGAAGAATCCCGGGCCACGCCCTGCGCCGCGGAAATGCTGGCAATTAACTCGTTGCTTACGATCGTTTCCCCGGATGACTTTAGTATCTCCTGCAGAATTCCATCGGTCGGGGATACCACCTCAATCACGACCTTGTCGGTTTCGATATCCACTAGAAGTTCATCACGAGCCACCGTATCGCCGACCTCTTTATACCAGGTTGCGATAGTCCCGTCGGGGACCGATTCAGGTAATGTGGGTGCATTTATTTCAATAGTCATGGTGGTTCCTGTTACTTGCCATTTCGCTGCGCTAAAACTGGTTCGAACTGCGCATCAACTCAAGGCTTCATCGACAAATTTCTTCTGTTGGCTGTTGTGCAGGGACGGATAACCCGCCGCCGCCGCTGCCGATGCCTCGCGTCCGACGTGCTCCAGATAGATATCCGGATATTGCACAGAGATAGAACGACGCAGATGGTGCTGGCTGGAATACCACGCACCCTGGTTCATCGGTTCTTCCTGACACCAGACAATTGCCTTGAGGTTCTGGTAGCGATGCAAACACTGCGCGAAGTCATCTTGTGGAAAAGGGTACAACTGTTCCAGGCGAATGATTGCTATATCGTCTATCTTTCGCTGGCGACGCACCGCCCGCAGATCGTAATAGACCTTGCCACTGCAGATCAGCAGCTTACGAACTTTGTCGGCTTCCAGGCCATCGGTTTCATCGATGAGAACCTGAAAACTTCCGTCTGCCAATTCCTGCAAGGAGGACACGGCTTCCCGATGCCGAAGCAGGCTCTTGGGTGACATCACAATCAAGGGTTTACGCAGCGGGCACAGCACTTGCTTGCGTAACATATGAAAGACCTGGGCAGAGGTCGTGGGCAGACAAACCTGAATATTGTGTTCCGCACAAAGCTGCAGGAAACGCTCGAGTCGTGCGGAGGAATGTTCCGGGCCCTGGCCTTCATAACCATGGGGAAGCAGCAAGGTGAGGCCACAGAGTCGTCCCCACTTGTGCTCGCCACTGGCAATAAACTGATCGATAACCACCTGGGCAGAATTCGCGAAGTCCCCAAATTGCGCTTCCCAAATAATCAGGGCGTTCGGCATCGTGGTCGAATAACCATATTCGAAGGCGAGCACTGCAGCCTCTGACAGCAATGAATCATAGATGGTGAAACTTCCCTGATCTTTACCCAGTTCTTGCAGAGGAACATGCGGCTCCCCGCTGCGCTGATCAAAAACCACTGCGTGTCGGTGAGAGAAGGTGCCACGCCTCACATCCTGACCGGTGAATCTAACCTTGTTGCCGCTGGTTAATATCGTTGCATACGCCAGCAGCTCGGCGAAGCCCCAATCCACGGGAATTTCTTCGGCAGCCATGCTGGTACGATCGTCGAATAGTTTTTTCACCTGCCGTTGCAGTACAAAATCTTTCGGTATTTCTACCAGTTTTCTTGCCAGTGCGCGCAGACTGGTGATCGGCATCGAGGTATTGAAATGGGCGCTCCATTCATGACCAATATAAGGACTCCAGTCTACAAACAACTCCACCGAAGGTTCTTTCACCAGGCTCTTGGCAACATGCTCGCCGGTGTCCAGCGCGGTTCGATAGGCCTCGTTGATCTCATCCGACTCCGCGATAGATATCAGGTTTTCTGCCGCCAGGTATTCCGCGTAGAGTACGCGCGTAGATTTATGCTTCCTGATTGCTGCATACATCAGGGGTTGGGTCGCAGAAGGTTCGTCGGTTTCGTTGTGACCCCTGCGACGATAACAGACCAGATCGATCACAACATCCTTGTGAAATTGATAACGAAAATCCATGGCAATCTGCGTCACGAACAGAACCGCTTCAGGGTCGTCGGCATTGACATGAAAAATTGGCGCCTGCACCATTTTAGCCACATCGGTACAGTATTCGGTGGAGCGCGCATCGTCTTGACGACTGGTTGTAAACCCGACCTGATTGTTGACTATGATGTGAACGGTTCCGCCGGTTGTATAGGCCCGGGTCTGGGACATCTGGAACGTCTCCATGACCACACCCTGTCCTGCAAATGCCGCATCCCCGTGAATGATAATAGGAAGTACCAGCTTTCTCTTCTTGTCTTTCCTCCTGGACTGCCGGGCCCTGACGGAGCCTTCCACAACCGGGGCAACTATCTCCAGATGGGAGGGATTAAACGCCAGCGCCATGTGCAGTTCACCGCCCGCGGTCATGATGTTCGACGAAAACCCCTGGTGGTACTTTACGTCACCGGATTTGTCGTAGGTCGCCTTGCCTTCAAACTCATCGAATAAATCGGCAGGGTTTTTCCCCAGTATATTCACCAATACATTGAGCCTGCCACGATGTGTCATACCGAGGACTATTTCCTTGGCTCCGTAGTTCCCAGCCCGCTGAATCAACTCATCCAGGGCGGGAATCAGACTCTCACACCCTTCCAGTCCGAAGCGCTTGGTACCCGGATACTTTGCGTCCAGATGCTTTTCTATCCCTTCCGCCGCAGTTAATCTCTCCAACAGGTGCCGCTTTATATCGAGATCGAATATCGGATTGCCGTCGTTACTTTCGATGCGTTGCTGTATCCATTGCTTCTCTTCCAGGTTCACGATATGCATGAATTCGTAGCCGACAGAGTTGCAATAGATGCGCTCGAGGGTGTCAACAATCTCTCGTAACTGTGCCTTGGCCTTGCTTATAAAAAGTGAACCGGTCTGGAATATGGTTGAATAATCGATTGGGGACAGGTCATGAAATTCCAATTCGAGATCCGGAACCCGCTCCCGGGGCATGATAGACAGCGGATCGAGAGAGGCTTTTTGATGCCCGCGCACGCGGTAGGAACTGATCAGCTGCAGCACCTGTACCTGCTTGCCTTCATGCTCGGAATTGACTACCGCGTCGTTGCTGAGAACTTGGCTGTAGCGACTGACCTTGCCAAGCGCCCTGAAATCTCTGCGAATTTCGGCGTGAGAAACATCTTTTTGCTTATCGCCATTGGCGGCGGGCAGCGACTCGAAGAAGTCTCGCCACTGCTGCGGGATCGAATCGGGGTCACTGAGAAAATCTTCGTAGAGGTCTTCAACATAGCTGGCATTGGAGCCGGATAGATGACCGCTACTCCACATTACTTCCATCATACTGTCATGCATATAAATTGCCTTTCCACGCGCAGCTAGAGCAGGGCCGGGATTCGCCTACTCTTCGTGTATCAAATCTTGGTGTATCGAACTAATGCCGCGCCCGGCTCGCTAGGTTCCCTGCTGTATCAGCATCGTTCGAATATGGCCGATGGCTTGGGTCGGATTTAGACCCTTGGGACAAACCGCCACGCAATTCATGATGCCGCGACAACGGAATACGCTAAACGGATCATCGAGTTCGGCCAAGCGCTCCGCTGTGGCCGTATCTCTGCTGTCTACCAGGAATCGATAGGCCTGCAACAATCCGGCCGGGCCGATGAATTTGTCCGGGTTCCACCAAAACGATGGGCAACTGGTGCTACAGCAGGCACACAGGATACATTCATAGAGCCCATCCAGTTTTGCCCGCTCCTCCGGTGACTGCAAACGCTCGATCGTTGGCGGCGGATCGTCATTGATCAAATAGGGTTTAACTTTTTCGTATTGCTTGTAGAAGACAGACATGTCCACCACCAGATCGCGAATCACCGGCAGACCAGGCAAGGGGCGCAGCACCAACTTCTGGCCTGGTTTGCAGGCATCCGATAGCGGCGTGATGCAGGCGAGCCCATTGCGACCATTAATATTCATGCCGTCGGAACCGCAAACTCCTTCACGGCAGGAACGACGGTAGGCGATGCTGGAATCCTTGCGCTTCGCCAACTCCAGCACATCCAGAATCATCGGGTCTTCGCCAGCCGGGAGTTCCACTTCGATATCCCGCATGACCGGCTTGTCATCGGTCTCGGGGTTGTAGCGATAGATGCTGATTAACACAGTTCACCTTGTGGCTTTAGCAAGCTCATAAAATATTAATAAGTACGAATCTGCGGTTCAAATGGTTCAACCATTTTCGGAGAAAAATTCACCGCCCGCTTGCCGACGCGTTTATCTCCAGGGAAATAGACGGAGTGGCACAACCAGTTTTCGTCATCGCGCTCGCGGCAGTCATCGCGCGCGTGGGCGCCACGACTCTCAGTTCTGGCTTCGGCCGCGATCGCTGTCGCCTCAGCCACCTCAAGCAGGTTTTCCAATTCCAGGGCCTCAATACGAGCGGTGTTAAAGATCTGGCTCTTGTCCTCTAAATGGACCTCGGCGATACGACCCCTCAAGACCTTGAGTTTCTCGATACCCTCTCGCATGAATTCGCCGGTGCGAAAGACACCGAAGTGATCCTGCATCACATTCTGCAACTCGTCGCGCAACGCCGGCACGCTCTCACCGCTGCTGGATTCATTCAGGCGTGCCAGCCGCGCCAGCGCCTGCTCGATGTCAGAATCGGTCGCCCGGCGGCGCTCCACGCCCTGGCGCAGTTCCTGCTGGATATACTTGCCGGCGGCGCGCCCAAACACCACCAGGTCCAGCAAACTGTTGCCACCGAGTCGATTGGCGCCGTGGACCGATACACAGGCCGCCTCCCCCACGGCGAAGAAGCCGGTAATGATTTCATCTTCACCGTCGCGATTTTGGGTAATCGCCTGGCCGTTAATATTGGTGGGAATGCCGCCCATCATGTAATGACAGGTAGGCACTACCGGGATGGGATCTGTTACCGGATCGACGCGGGCGAAGGTGCGGGACAATTCAAGAATCCCGGGCAGCTTCGAGTTCAAGACCTCTTCGCCCAGGTGATCCAGTTTCAACAACACGTGATCGCCATGCTCACCACAGCCCCGGCCTTCCATGATCTCCAACACGATGGATCGTGCTACCACGTCTCTGCCGGCGAGATCTTTTGCATTGGGTGCGTAGCGCTCCATGAAGCGCTCGCCGTCCTTATTGATCAAGTAGCCACCCTCGCCGCGGGAGCCTTCTGTGATCAGGGTGCCGGCCCCGTAGATCCCGGTGGGATGGAATTGCCACATCTCTATATCCTGCACCGGATAGCCAGCCCGCAGGGCCATGCCTACGCCGTCCCCGGTATTGATCAGGGCATTGGTGGTGGACGCGTAGATTCTACCGGCGCCACCGGTTGCGATTACCGTGGCCTTGGAATTAACGAATATGGTCTCACCGGTCTCGATGCAGATTGCGATAACCCCCACCACGGCACCATCTTGATTCTTCACCAGGTCGGTGGCATACCATTCGTTGAGGAAGACGGTATTATTTTTCAGGTTGACCTGGTAAAGCGTATGCAACAAGGCGTGGCCAGTCCTGTCGGCGGCGGCACAAGTGCGGGCGGCCTGGCCGCCTTTACCATAATTCTTGGTTTGACCGCCGAATGGTCGCTGATAAATTCGTCCACTTTCGGTGCGAGAAAATGGCAGCCCCATATGCTCTAGCTCGAATACGGTTTGCGGACCTTCGCTGCACATGTATTCGATGGCATCCTGATCGCCGATGTAATCAGAGCCTTTCACGGTGTCGTACATATGCCAGCGCCAGTCATCGTCCGGATCGTCGCTGCCAATTGCACAGGTGATGCCGCCCTGGGCGGAAACTGTGTGGGAACGGGTCGGGAAAACCTTGGAAATCACCGCGGTTTTATATCCCGATTGCGATAGTTCCAGGGCCGTGCGCAGGCCGGCGCCACCGCCTCCCACTATTACCGCATCAAATTCTAGACTACGCATTCCCTTCATCTAGACACCCCAAAATATCTGTATGCCCCAGAGCAGATACACCACTGTCAACAATGCGCAGCCTGCCTGGAATAGTAATCGAATGAACGTGGCGCGGGCGCCGAATTGGAGTTCGGTCAGATAGTCGGTTGATACGGTCCACATGCCGATCCAGGCATGGGCGCAGAGAGCCAGCAGGGTAACTAGACTGAACATGCGCATGGGGTTGGAATCGAACAATGCCTTCCAATGTAGGTAATCCATGCCGGGAGTCAGGAGCAGACTGCCGAGAATAAAGAGCATATAAGCGGCGAGGATCACCGCGCTAAAGCGCTGGACTAACCAATCGAACAGCCCCGAACGCCCCAAATTTGTCACGCTGGTTACCATAGCCAGAACCCTGCTGCGATCATGGCGATAAATGAGAATACCAGGGTCAGCTTCGCCGCCAGCACACCTCCGGCCAAACTCTCACCTATGCCCACGTCCATGAGCAGGTGCTTAATTCCGGCAATCAGGTGGAACAGCAACGCCGCCAGCACCGACCAGCTGAGAAATTTTATCAGCATATTGTCGAGCAGTGCCCCCACCTCGGCGAAGCCCGCGGCAGATTCGAGAGACAACTGCAACAGATACAGCAGCAGAGCGACCCCGGCAAATATCACTACCCCGGATATACGATGGAGGATGGATGTGAGTGCCGGCAGTGGCCACTTGAATGTGGTTAAATCGATGTTTACAGGTCTGTTATCTTTCACTCTTTGCCTATTGCGTTAACCATTCGATATCCTCCAGGAGCCCACCGAGGGCCAGGCTGAGAATGCGCAAACCAATTGAAATAATTACACTATTTGGGGATTTTCTGGCACGCAAATTATATTCTGATCGCTAGTCGAATACAATAAAACTTGTGGCTATCGCCACAATTATGACAACGTTTTGTCATGAATTTCGGTGGCAGATCTTGGTTGAAAAATCCCTGGCGCGAGCCCCGCAAGCTGCACCCAATCCAGAACGCTGTTGTCATTTCCGGCCGGAATTCGATGGGCCACATCGACGCTGTGGTAGCCTCATCCGCAGACAAAATTTGACAAGAGCATCGCTCTCTTCCTAGTATTGCCGTCCGTGCTGGGTTGTCTCGCGAACGGAATTACACTACCCATGCAGTTGCTAGCCATTGTTTTTCCATGGAATATCAACAAGCCGCAAGAAACTCACAGGAGTCAGACATGAGCGAAAAGAAGGCCCAGTTACGCATTGACGGGATTGATGAACCGATTGATTTACCCGTCTATGAAGGCACTACTGGCCCTGATGTTGTCGACGTAAGCAGTCTCGTCAATCATGGGGTTTTTACCTACGATCCCGGCTTCATGTCCACCGCAGCCTGCGACTCCAATATCACCTTTATAGATGGCGGCAAGGGCATCTTGCTTTACCGCGGCTATCCGATCGAACAACTCGCGGAAAAATCCAACTTTCTGGAGGTCTGTTACCTGCTGTTGCATGGCGAATTACCCAGCGCCACCGAGACCAAGGCGTTTGAAAATAGCATCAGGTATCACACCATGGTGGACGAACACATCCACCAGTTCTTTCGGGGTTTCCCCCGCAACGCTCATCCGATGGCCATGCTCTGTGCCGTCGTCGGCGGACTCTCTGCCTTCTATCACGACACCCTGGATATCGACAATTCAGAGCAGCGAATTTCCGCGGCGCACCGCATCATCGCTAAACTCCCAACCCTGGCGGCGATGTGTTACAAACACGGTGTCGGCCAACCGTTCATGTATCCACAGAACGACATGGGTTTTGCTGAAAACTTCCTGCACATGATGTTTGGCACCCCCTGCGAGCCACCCAAGGTCAGCCCTGTCGTGGCAAAGGCCATGGATACTATTTTTCTGTTGCATGCGGATCATGAGCAGAATGCTTCTACCTCCACCGTGCGCCTGGCCGGATCGACTGGCGCCAATCCATACGCCTGTATTGCTTCGGGTATCGCCGCCTTATGGGGCCCCGCCCACGGCGGTGCCAACGAATCCGTATTAAAGATGCTGGGCGAAATTGGTGATGAATCGAGGATCGATGAATTCATACTGCGGGCCAAAGACAAAGATGACCCTTTTCGGCTGATGGGATTTGGACATCGAGTTTACAAAAACTTCGATCCCCGGGCCAAGGTCATGCGTGAGATTTGCGATGAAGTTCTGGACGAACTGGGCGCCGAAGATGACCCCCTGTTCCGCATGGCAAGAAAACTGGAGAAGATTGCGCTGGAAGATGAGTATTTCATCGAGAGAAAACTGTACCCGAATGTGGATTTCTACTCGGGTATTGTTCTCAAGGCCATTGGCATACCCACCAGCATGTTCACCGTGATATTCGCCACCGGCCGAGTTCCAGGCTGGATTTCCCATTGGAACGAGATGCTGAGCCACCCTTATCGCATCGGCCGCCCCCGGCAGTTGTACAAGGGTCACACCCAAAGAGACTACCCGGCCTAGGTTCGAGCCAAGCCGGCGACACCGAACCAGTGCCTGTAACCCTGTCACTAGAAATAATTGGTGGAGCCTAACGGGATCGAACCGTTGACCTCAACGCTGCCAGCGTTGCGCTCTCCCAGCTGAGCTAAGGCCCCATATTGGATGACGCGAGACAAAGCCTTCGCAGCTAGTGTCCGGTTGAAAAGAGCGCATTCTAAGCACAGCCGCCGAAACTGTCAATCTCGCGTGATGCGACTGGGGCAGCTCTGAATAATACAGTGATGCTCAGGCTTTCAGGCCCCTGTATTCCCTCTCCAGCGACTTCGCCTGTTTTTTGGAGATGCCACGGAGTACGGCGATCGCATGTCGAATCCGGGCGCGACAGATATCCAACTCGAGGATAGCCATGGAATCGAAGACCGAGGTTGATACTGACTTACCACTGATCGCCACAAATAGAGGAAACAGAAATTCTCTGATTTTCAGTTGCAGATCCCTCGCCAGCGTCTGTAATCCAAGCTCTATGTTATCCCGGTTCCACGGGCTGATTTGCTCCAGGCGCCAGAGCGAAAACTGCAGTATTTTAAGTAAGGTTTCTGTGGTGAGTTGCTTGTGCTGAAAGCTTTCCACATCGAGCTTCGGCAGATCAGAGATAAAGAAACCACCCAGCCCCACCACATCGCTAAATCGCTCCACCCGCTGTTTGATCAGGGGTATGATACGCTTTACCTTCTCGGCATCGAATGCCCACTGCGCAAATTTTTGTGCAAACTCATGGTCGGTGAGGTCCTCACGAATATATCTGCCATTGAGCCAGTTGAGTTTTTCGATATCAAAAACCGGCCCGCCAAGTGAAACCCGTTCCAGGTCGAAGTTGTCTGTCATCTCCTGCAGGGAAAACTTCTCTTCTCCGGACGGTAGACTCCAACCCATCAGGCCCAGGTAATTAAGAAGCGCTTCCGGCAAGTACCCCATGGCTCGATAATAACCGATGCTGGTTGGATGCTTGCGCTTGCTGAGCTTGCTCTTGTCCGGGTTTCTCAATAGTGGCATATGGCAAAAAATCGGCGCTTGCCAGCCAAAGTATTGATACAGGAGCAGGTGCGTCGGCA